>DASPKR010000727.1:0-2970 GCA_035627975.1 Pyrinomonadaceae bacterium
TCGGCGCCGTCGGCCTGTTAGAGGCTAGAGACTAGAGGCTAGGGGCTGGTTTTAGTCTGTGCCGTTGCGGCCGCCTGTTATCAGCAGGGCGACACGGCAAAGACCATAACTAGCCCCTAGCCTCTAGTCTCTAGCCTCTTCGTCAGTTGACGGGGATGGTGATGACGGTCGTGCCGGCCTTGCCCGTGGGGAAGCGCTTGCCGCGCGCGACGCGCACGGCCGTAGAGCCGTAGGCTTCGGCGCCGGGGCTCGCGCCCGCGACCGACGCCTGCGTGACGCGGCCCGACTCGTCGTAGCTGACGGCGACTCGCACGAGCTTCGGCCCCGCGGCGGGGGTCGGCGCGGGCTTGGCCGCCTCGGCCGATTCTGATTTCTTCTCTTCCTCGCGCCTCTCACGCTCGCGCCTCTCACGCTCGCGCCGTTCGCGCTCTCGCCGCGCTTCGGCTGCCGCCGTCGCGGCTGCGGCCTCGCCTTCGGCGCCCGGCTGCGCCGCTTCAGTCACGGCCTCGGCCGTCGTCGCGGGAGCGCCTGCCTCTTCGGGCGCGGGCGCGGGCTGCGGCGCGGCCTGCGTGCTTTCTTGCTTTGGCGCCGCGGCGGGCTTGCGGCCCATGCGGCCCGAAAGCGGTATGGCGGCGACCGCGCACGCGAGCAGGACGCACGCGGCGACGCCTACCAGAACCCACTTCCTGCGGCCTCCGCTGTCCCCCGCGCCTTCGACCATCATCGAAAGCGGTTCGGCCGCGGGGACGGCGCGCCCCTCATCCTCTTCCTTCTCGGCCTCCCTAGCGGCCGCCTTCTGCGGGGCCTTCTCGCCGAGCCGCTCGACATGGTCGAGCATGGCGACCATGTCCGAGTCGTTCGGCGACCACGCGCCGAAGGCGTCGGCCTCGGTGGGCGACTGCCCCTCGTCCAAACGGCGCAAACCTTCGAGCACGACCTGCGTCCAGGGAACGTTGATGGTGCGGTGCTGCGGCAGCACCTCCGGGCTGAAGTCGAAGGCGGCGTTCGGCAGGGTCAGAGAGAAATAGACGGCCTCGGCGCCGGAGAGCGCGCCGACTCGCGCGTCAACAAGCTCGCCGTCTTTGATGAAGAAGACGCTGTGGCCGCGCGGGTAGTCTATCTTGAGCCGGCCCGTCTTGCGCTGGTTGCAGAAGAACTCGATAAGCTCGGCGAGCGACATGTCGCTCAACTGTCCGGTCAGTGCCATTGAAGTGTTCCTCGTTCGTGGAGGGCCTGGGGCGGAAAGCGTGAGCCGGGGGCTCTATTGCAGCGTGAAGTTGTAGGTGATGGTACCCGAGATTTTGACGGGCTGGCCCGACAGGAGCGTGGGCGTGAACTTGGCTTGGCGCGCGGCCTGCTCGGCAGCGCCCTGCAAGAGCCCCGGCCCCTTCACGGCCTTAGCCGAGATGACATTGCCCGTAACGTCTATGACGACCTCGACCTCGACCGTGCCGCCCGTGCGCGCGCGTCGCGCTATCTCGGGGTAGGCGGGCGGCGGGAGGCTCAGGGCCTTGCCGTTGAGTATCCCGCCCGAGACGGGCTTGGAAGGCCCGCGCGACGCGGCGGGGCGGGCCGCAGGGGGCGCGGCCGCAAGCTCCTCGGCCTTGACGGCGGGCGCGGCCGACGAGCCGGCGCCGGAATTTGAGACGGGCGCGACAGTCGTCGGCGCCACCGAGGCGGGCTTGTCCAACGAGGCGAGCACGACCGGGGCGGCCACGCTCTTCGCCGCGGCCTTGCTGTCGGCCACCGCCTGCTGCTGCCCGGCGCTCGGGGTAGCGGCGGGCGCTGGCGGCGCGGGCTGCGAGAGCTTCGCCATCGTCGCCTCGTCGAGGTAGTAGGAGATGGCCCGGTAAGTGACCTCCGACGGCTCGAACGTGACCTTGCCGCCCTCGATGACGGCGACCGACGTAGTCATCTTCACCCAGTTGCCGAGGGCGTCGAACTCGTAGGCGTAAGTCTCTTTGCTCAGGAGAGAGCCGTCGTCGTTGTGCAGCGTCATCTCGACGATGTTGCCGCGCTCGTCGTACTTATAGACCTCCTTGCCCGTGAGCGAGCCGCCGGCCGCCAGGAAGTATGCGTTGTCAACGCGCGCGCCCTTCATGTCGTAGGTCGTCGCCTCAAGCGGCGTGCGCGGCCCTTCGACGGGCCTGCCGTTCTTGACCGTAATCTTGGCCGTCTCGGTCTTCACGCGGCGGACGGGGCCGGCGAGCCCGTCCTGCTCGCGGTCGTTCGCCGCGGCCGTGGTCGAGAGGGCCAGAAGGAGGGCGAGCGCCAAAGTCGGGCTTGTCCGTTTGAGCATGAGCTTTCACTCCTGAAAATTTGCGCGGGTGGCGGAACCGGGGCTCCGGCGGCGGGCCTGGCGGCGGCTTCGGAAGGCGGGGCGGATAAGTTGTCGCGCCTTTGCGGCCTGCGGTGTGAGAGTTAAGGCCCGAGGCCCGCCCGCTGCCCGTAAATGCACGGACAGCAATAACAATTATACAGATTGAACTCAGTTTGTCTATTAAAAACCTTTGCCAACATACGGGCGGGCGCAAAGGTAAGTTCGGGCGGGCTTCGCTCGGGGGAAGGAGGCTAAGTCGAGAAGAGAGAAGACATACGCTCGGTCGTGAAGGCCGAGCGGGCGGCGTCACGGGCGGCCTCCACACTTATGTCCTCGATTCTCGCGGCGGAGACGACGCGGTGGCGCTCGCCGACGGGGACGTAGCAGTCTGACATGGGGTGTCGGGCCAGAAGCACGACGACGGGCGTGCCGACGGCCGCGGCGATGTGCATAGGCCCCGTGTCGTTCGAGACGAAGACGGAGAGGCGAGCCGCGGCCGCGGCGAGCTGCGGGATGGTCAGGCGGTCGAGCACGACGATCGAGGGCGGGAAGGCCGTGCGCAACCTCTTGACCAGCGCGCGCTCCTCGGGGCCGGCGAAGAGGACGACGCGCACGGAGTCTTCCGTCTCCAAGCGGCTCGCAAGCTCCGC
>DASPKR010000728.1:0-6701 GCA_035627975.1 Pyrinomonadaceae bacterium
TCCTCCATCAGCTCGTCCTCGCCGGCCAGAAGCTCCTCGAAGAGCCGGCCGTCGGTCAGCAGCCTCTCCTCGAAGAGTCTCTGACCGTCCGGCCCCATCGCCCCGAGCAGGTACTGCCTGACTGACTCGCGTTCGTCTTTAGATTCGCTCATCGAACGGTAAATACGGCCCCGGAGGGCGTCCCTGCCTGTGTATGACAGGAAGCGCGATTAGATTTCATTCCTTATTTCGGCCTCCATGCAGGCGCGCACGCACTCGTAGAGTGTGGCCCGTATGCGGCAGGCGCGTATGCGCAGGGCGTTTAACGCGACCCCCATGCCGCTCGCCAACTCCCTGCGGCGGTCAATCTTCTCGCGCCTCTCGGCCCTGTAGTACTCGAGTATCAGCTCGCGGTTGCGGGGCGTGAGCTTCGCCATGCACCTGTCGAGGCACGCGTAGCGCTGCTCCTTCTCGGGCGTGGGCGCGGCCTCGGGCGGCACGCGCGCCTCAGACTTCTTCCTCTCCCTGAGCGACTCCAGGAAAATCTTGTTGGCGACGGCGTAGAAGTAGAGCGCGGGGTCGCCGTCGTAATCGCCCGCGACCGCGGGAACCTTCCTCGTCACGCGGTCGAGCGTGAGGTCTGCGAGCCGCTCGGCTTCGGGGCAGCCGCGGGCGTTAAAGATTTTGATGAGACGGCGGCGAATCTCCTCGTACTTCTCGCCGGCTCGTTCGCGGTCGGGGTCTAGCCAGGCGAGCAGCGCGTCGAAGGACTCGGGCGTTATCGTCGGCGTCTTTGACATCGCGTCTCGTGCTTATAAGGGCTCTTCGTCGGGGCGGGAGTTTTTAGGAGACGGCCGCCGCGCGCCTCCTCGCGCGCAGGCGGCGGGCGGCTAATATACCGCCGAGCGCGGCGGCTGCGAGCGCGGCGGCCGCCACGAAAGCGAGCGAGCGGCCCGAGGGCGGGGCGGCTGCGGACGGCGAGCCGTAGTCGCCGTGCATCACGAAGGCGGCCCAGAAGTACGGCGCGCGCCAGCGCTTCTGCCCCCACATCTGAACCTGCGCCTCGCGCAGCGCGCCCGCGCGCGACACCCGGCCCGAGAGCACGCGTTCGTAGAAGATTTTCATAAGCTCGGCGGTCGCGCCGTCGTCAATCGTCCATAGGCTCGCCACCACGCTCGAAGCGCCTGCGTGCATGAAGCCGCGCGTCAGGCCGATGAGCCCCTCGCCCTTGATGTCCTTGCCGAGCCCCGTCTCGCACGCGCTCAGCACGACCATCTCGACGGGCAAGTCCATGTTGTAAATGTCGCCGAGCAGGAGCGAGCCGTCCCGCGGGCGGCCGCGCTCGTCGAAGAGCGAGAAGACCAGGCGCGAAAGCTCCGGCCGCTCGCTGTCCACGACGCCGTGCGTGGCGAAGTGGACGAAGCGGTGGCGGCCGAGCTCCGGCCCCAGCGCGGCTGCGCGGCTCGCGTCGAAGCCGAGCGCCTTAAGCACGCGGCCCGAGGAGGCCGCCGCCGCGATGGCCTCTGCCTCGTCGCGCGAGTGAGGGAGGCGCGAGAACGAGCGGCCCGACGACAACGGCGCGTCAACCTGTGATGAGGCGAGCGCCGCCGGGACGGTTTTGACTTCCCCCTCGCCGCCCGAAGCCTTAAGCAGCCGGCCGTCGTCGCTCTCGAACACGGGGTCTGCGAGCACGGCCACAGACCCTTCGGCCGACCGCCTGCGCGCAGTCTCCTTGCGCAGCGCCGCCTGTATCGAGGCCGATGGCAGGTTGACTATCTCGTGCGTGACGACCAGCGGGACTGTGTCGCCGTTGTCAGCGATTGCGGCGGCGGCCTGCGCCGGCCGCGGCGCCCCGTGCGGCAAGGGCAGCGCCGCGAACGGGACGTATTGGAGCGCGCCGTCGGCCACGACGAGCAGCCGCTTCGCCTTCAGCTCCCCCGCGACGGGGCCGAGTATCAGCTCGCTCAGGGCCGCGGCCTGCCGCCAGTACTCGGCGTCGGCAGCCGCGACGCGCGCCTCGAAAGCCGCCGCGCTCTCGCCCTCCGGGCGCCGGTGCCGGGCCGTGAGCAGCTCGTAGGCCGAGCGCACGGCTCGCTCTATCTCGGCGCGGGCGGGCAGCTCGCGCCACGTCATCCCGTCCTTCGTCACGGCCCAGAGGTAGCTGGCGGAATCGCCCAGCGAGAATTCCAGAAGCGCCGTCTCGCCGTCGGCGAGCACCTCCCGCTGAATCTCTTCGAGCCCCAGCGACTGCGGGCGGACGAGCGCCGCGTAGGCCGGGCTCTCCTCGCGCATGCGCGACTCGACCTCCTCCAGTTCGGACGCGAGCGACTGCGCCTCCGCCGAGAGCGCGGCCGCCTGCTCGTCGTCGCCGGCGCTCAGGCGCGCGCGCCGCTCCTGAACCCTTTCGAGCGCGAGGTTGAGGGCGTGCGCCTTGTCTAGGAGCGCGGGAGGCGCGCCGCGGCGTATGTCGTCGCGGAAGTCCGTGAGCGTGTCGAACAAGCCCCGCGCGCGCGCCCGCTCGCTCGCTTGGAGGGCGCGCGCCGCGTGGCCGCGCGCGGGGTCGCGGCGGTCGAGGCGCATCAGCAGGTCAATGTAAAGCTCGTAGTGGCGGTGCACGGACGCGCTGTAGGAGGCGCCGAGGTCGCGGCTCAAGACCTGCGTGCGCAGCGACTCGACCAGCGAGAGCGAGGCTTCCATCTGCGCCAGCGCGCCTTCTAGGTCGCCCGCGTCGCGCAGGGCGCCCGCCAGGCGGAAGAGCGCCGAGACCTCGCCCGCGCGGTCGGAGGTCGCGCGGCTGAGCGCGAGGGCGAGGCGGTAGTGTTCGAGCGCCTTCTCCCGGCGGCCCGCCGACTCGTGCGCGCCGCCGATGTTGGCGAGCACGCCGGCCTCGCCCATCCTGTCGCGAACGGATCTGTAGAGGGCGAGCGCCCGGCCGAAATTTTCGAGCGCGAGGCGCGTCTCGCCCGTCTCGGCGTAAACCGTGCCGATGAGGTTAAGGGCGTTGGCCCTCGTCTGCGGGTAGCGCACCGAGCGGCGCAGCGTCTCGCGGTAGCACTCGAGCGCGCGCTCGTGCTCGCCGAGCCCTTGGTAAGAGTTGCCCACGCGCGTGAGCGTGAAGGTCTCGTACTCACGGTTCCCGAGCGCGGCGAAGAGGCGGCGCGCGCGGTCGTAGCATTCGAGGGCGCGCGCGTACTCGCCGAGGCTGCGATAGACGTAACCGAGGCCGTTCGAGGCTACGGCCTCGCCGTTGCGCTCGCCCATCTCGCGGAAGAGGCGGGCGGCGCGGTTGTGGCTAGCGAGCGCCGCTTGCCTCTTGCCGAGGTACGCCTCGACGCTTCCCGCGGCCGTGAGCGCGAGCGCCTCGCCCCGCCTGTAGTTCGACGCGCGCGAGAGTTGCAGGGCCTGGTCGTAATGCCCCAGCGCCCCGTCAACGTCGCGCAGGTCGTAGCGCACGTAGCCGAGGTCGAGGAGCGCCTGAACCTTGCCGCGCCCGTCGCCTTTGGGCCAGAGCGCGAGCGCGCGCGTGAGCGACTCTTCCGCCCCGCGCATGTCGCCCTCGAAGTAGAGGGCGGCGCCGGTGTTCGCCAGCGAGCGGGCCTCGCCGCGCGTGTCGCCGGCGGCGCGGCTCAGGTCGAGGGCGCGGCGGCAGTACGCGGCGGCCTCGCGCCCGCGGCCGAGATAGACGAGGACATTGGCGACGCCGTTAAGGGCCTCGACCTCGGCGGCGCGGTCGCGGGCCGCCCGCGCGGGGCCGAGCGCGGCGCGGTAAGAGTCGAGTGAGCGCGCGTACTCGCTCAAGGTGAAGTAAACCTCGCCCGCGAGGTTCGCGGCTGCGGCCTCTCCCCCGGGGTCGCCCGCGGCGCGCGAGGCCGCGCGCGCCTCCTCGAACTTCGCCGCCGCCCCGCGCAGAGACACTTCCGTCCAACCTTCGAACAGTTCCCTCCCCTCTGCGACTGCGCGCTCGGCCGCGAACGCGTCTCCGCCCGCCGCCGCGTTCGCGCGGGCGGCGGCCAGGCAGGCGAGTTGCAGCAGCACGGCGGCCGCGAGCGCCGCGGCGGCGCGTGGGCGCGAGCCGCGGCCCCGCGCGCGCGGGCGCTCATCACTCTTGCAGCTCATAAATCACGCTCCGGGTGGAGAGGCGATTCAAGCTTTATCTTCTGACGAAGAAGAACGAAAAGCCTTCCGCAGGAGACTGCGCGGCGAACCGAAAAAGGCGTGAAGCCCTGCGCCGCGGCGCCGGGCTTTCGTTGGCGGATACATCTAGCACAAAAGGTGTTGGATTCAAAGCCGAGCCCCGGCGGGCGCGAAGCGGCCCGGCCCTGCGCTCTTACGAGTCGAGGCGGGGCCGGGCCGTCTAATTTTCAGGGGCCTTCTGAAGTCGCGGGCGTCAGGCGGGCCCGGGGCCCGGGGGTTTCGCCTGTAGAGCTTTGACGGCCCTTTCCAAACGCTGCACCTGTTCGTCGAGCGGCTGCAACTTCTTCGTGACGAGGCCCGCCACGGCGTCCTCGACCTCGGTGTTCCGGCCCCTGCCCTCGAGCGCGCGCAGCCTCGCGTCGAGCATGACGGCGATTTTTATGATGTCGGCTTCGAGCCGCCCGACGCGGCTCTCGAGGAAGCCGACCCTCTCGGAGAGCCTGCCCCTGGAGATTTCCCGCTCAAGCTCTCCCATCGTCCTCCCCGACGTGTCGCCTATCTTCCCCGAGGTGTCGCCTATCTTGCCGGAGGTGTCCCCGATCTTGCCCGACGTGTCGCCTATCTTCCCCATGATGTCGTCAAGGTCTTCCATAACTTTGCTCCTTTTCGCTCTGACGCTTTGGATTAGTCCGGCCGGCTCGCGACGCTAGGATATGCCCCCGAGCGGCCGCCTCTCGCGCAGGCCCTCGAAAAATTGTTCTGTGGTCAGGAGCCCGCCCCACCTGAGCTTCCGGCTGCGGGCCGGGGCTTTTATGACCAGCACGCGGCTCTCTTCCCTGGCCTCGCTGAAGACCCAAAGGCCCCTGAACTGGTAGGAGGGGACTTCCAGCAGGCGGGCCACCGCGTCCGGCGCCGCCGCCACGGGGTCTCGCCACTCGTTACGGTTGACCCGCTCGACGGCGTCGCTGACGAGCCCGGCCAGCGGCGACTCGTTTAACTGGCACAGCGCCTTTTCGTCCAGGCTTTCGAGCCGCGTGCGGGAGCGCGCGAAGGCAACCGGCTCCTTATTCAGCAGGATGACGTGGAAGAGCAGCTCCGAAGGCACGGCCCAGCGGGACAGGTCGCCCTCCGCCGCCGACTCCCTCACCCTTTTAAGGGCGGCGGCGTCGAGGCGCCACACGGAGAGGGTGTCTCCTATGTTGAGCGGCTGCCCCCCCGCCCCGCCGGTGAGAGATTCGAACGCTTCGGGCGCGCCCGAGGGGCGCAGCCCCTTCGCAAGCCCGCGGCCGATTAGGTCGGCCACCTCACCCGCGACCTTGTTTAGAGCGTCCGTGGGAACGTGATCCGAGCGGGCCATAGGCGCCTACACCCCCTTCCTCTTCAAGCCGGGGAAGGTCTTGACCCACTCCCCCTCGTGGAAGCCGCTGTCGAGGTAGTCGAAGTCGTTCCAGCCCCCGTACTCGTCATCCTCCAGCGAGTCAATAATGAATATGTCCTGCCCGTCTATCCCGGCCACGACCAGTGCGTGGGAGCCGTCCTCGTCGTCCCAGTCCACGATGACGAGGACGGGGCGGGCGACATCGTCTGGGTCGAGCAGGTCTGCCTCGAGCTCCTCCCTCATCTTCCCGATGGTGATGCGCCCCAGGATGAGGTCGTCCGGGTCTCCGGTTCCCGTGTCTATGTTGGGCTCGAACTCCAGCCCGAACCTGTCGAATATCCTCGGGAAGTCCTGGAGCTTACAGCCGCGGTCGGTGCACACGGCCGGGGCGCCCGCGCCGCAGCAGCCCGCCGTGCCGGGCGGGGCCTTGACGAAGCTCGCCACGTTGCACTGGTCAACCACCTGCTGCTGGCCGTGGCTGTAGTTGATGATCATCTCGGAGCAGGCGGCGTAGCACCATGCGTCCTCGCGCTGCGCGACGCGAGGGATGGGCAGCTCCCTTTCGGGCCGGGCCTCCTCGAAGGCGAAGTCTTCGTGGGCGGCCTCCGCGCCGGGCGGGGGCGGCGGGGGCTCGACGCTTATGGGGATGAGGACGGTGTTTTGAAGGGGCATGTGCGGTATCACTCCTCAGAAGGCAGCGGCCGCGCGTAGGCCGTCTCATAAGATTATGAGCGCCGGCCCGCTTACATTTCATCGCGCCGCCCTATCCGCGCGCCGGCCGCGCGTCAGAGCTTGGGCAGTGTGACGCCCTGCTGCTTCTGGTACTTGCCGCCGCGGTCTTTGTATGAGGTCTCGCACACGTCGTCGGGGCCGGCCTCGAAGAAGATGACCTGGGCGACGCCCTCGTTGGCGTAAATCTTTGCGGGCAGCGGCGTGGTGTTCGAGAACTCCAGCGTGACGTGGCCCTCCCACTCGGGCTCGAAGGGCGTGACGTTGACGATTATGCCGCAGCGCGCGTAGGTGCTCTTGCCCAGGCAGATGGTCAGCACGTTGCGCGGTATTCGGAAGTACTCGACGGTGCGGGCGAGCGCACGCAGCCCACCGAGCGGCTCCTGCAGGGGAGGGCAGGGCAGGGCGGCGCCGTGCTCTCCTTCACCGTCGGCGACGGCACGCTCCGCATAAGACAGGCGGAGGCCGCTTTGAGATGAGC
>DASPKR010000729.1:0-10135 GCA_035627975.1 Pyrinomonadaceae bacterium
ACGGTTCGAGCAGCTCCTCCTCAAACCAGAAGGGGTCGCGCAGCTCGACGGCGAAGCGGATGTCGGCGGGCAGTAGTGGCAGAAAGTCTGCGAGCGCGGCGGCGTTCTCGCGCGTCGCCTCGAACTGCGGCGGGAACTGGACGAGTACGGCCGCGAGCTTCGGCCCGAGCCGGCGCGCGCGCTCGCAGAAGGTCTTGAGCGCGCCCGCGGCCGCCGCGCGCCAGACGCGCTCGCGCGTCGCCCAGCGCCCCTCAACGAGCGCGAGCGTGACGTTCGGCCGCGCCGCGAGCGGCCCGAGCCACTCCTGCTCGAACCAGAACGGGTCGCGCAGCTCGAAGGCGAAGCGCAGGTCCGTCGGCAGCCACGTCAGGAACTCGGCGAGCGCCGCGGCGTTCTCGCGCGTCGCCTCGAACTGCGGCGGCAACTGCACGAGCACGGCCGCGAGCTTCGGGCCGAGCCGACGAGCGCGCGCGCAGAACTCCTCCAGCCCTTCGCGCGCGGCCTGGCCGCGCAGTGCGTGCGTGTGCGTTATCGCCTGCGGCAGCTTGAGCGCGAAGGTGAAGCTGTCGGGCGTGCGCTTCGCCCAGCCGTCAACGGCCGGCTCCGAAGGGGTCGCGTAGAAGGTCGAGTCAACCTCCACGGTGTCGAAGGCGCGCGCGTATATGTCGAGCATGTCGGGGGCGCGAGTGCCGCGCGGGTAGAAGACTGCGCGGCCGCTTCCGGGCGGCGTCACCCAGTCCTCGTAGTTCCAGCCCTGACACCCGACCTGCAAGAGACTCTTCAAGACGGCGTTGCCCCCACCCCTTTCGTCAACCTCTAATCCGCGCGGCAGACGATTAGCTGTAGCGCGCCGAGCAGCCGCTCCTCCACGCGCACGACGCTGAGGCCCGCGCGCTCGGCCTCAAGGGCCGTGCGGCGGTTGAAGTGGTCTTCGAAGAGCCGCTCGGTCAGGAAGCTCAGCGCGTCGAAGGCGTAGCCGAGCGGCCAGCGCGGCCGCACGTGCTCAAGCAGCGCCACCACCCCGCCGGGCCGCACGACCCGTCGAAGCTCCGAGAAGCCGGCCGCGGGCGACGCGACCGAGCAGAAGACGAGCGTTGCGAAGGCCGCGTCGAACGACGCGTCCGCGAACGGCAGTTGCTCGGCGCGCGACTGGATGAGCTGCACGCCTCGCGGCCGCTCGGCCCTCCGGGCGGCGCGCGCGAGCATCTCGCCGCTCGGCTCGACGGCCGCGCCCACGGCCGCGCGCGGGTAGTGCTCGAAGTTCGCGCCCGTCCCGGCGCCGACTTCGAGCAGGAGCGCGCCCTCGGGCAGTTCGCCCAGCACGCGCGCGCGGAGGGCGCGCAGGCCCATGCGCTCCAGCGGCCGCATCCAGCGGTCGTAGTGCGCGGCCAGTCGGTCATAGACGGGCGGCCTGTCGGTCATAAACTGCTCGCGCGGACAGCCTAGAGCGCCGGGGGCGCGCGTGTAAAGCGCGGGGGCTGCGGGGGCGGCGTATGTAAAAATTCGGTAAAAACTATCCGAAAAAATGGATAGCGGGCGCAGCGGCGAAAGTTATTTCGTGAAATAACTCAAGTAATCCTGCGCCCCGCGCGCGGGCATAATGATTGCATCGCCGAATTCGCAACAGCTCGTCGGCCCCGGGCGCACATCGCGCGCCCCGGCCCGGAAGCCCAAACCGTCGGGCGCGGCTGTCCTTTCATCAAGGCTTTCTCATTCGTTTTTACTGAAAACCGAACTCGACCTCGCGGCAGTCCAGAAGGCGCTCGCCTTCCGCGCATTTCATTCTTCGGCCGGTCTCATTCGTTCACAGGCAGCTACCCCCGTGTGGGAGCGGATGATTCTCACCTTAGCTACTTCGGAGGGAAAAAACGATGGCAAGACCACTGAGACTGACCCTGGCGGCACTGGCGCTCATGCTGTGCGCGTGGCTGCCGGCCGCCGCGCAGACGACCGGCAGCATACTCGGCACCGTGCAAGACGAGAAGGGCGCGGCCGTCCCTAACGCGACCGTCGCGGCGCGCAACGTCTCGACGGGAGTGGCGCGCACTACACAGGCGGACGAGGAGGGGCGCTACCGCTTCACCAACCTCCCCGTCGGCGACTACGAGATAACGGTCGAGGCCAGGGGCTTCGCCAAATACGTCCAGACCGGCATACAGCTCCTCCTGAACCAGAACGCCGTGGTGGACGCGACCCTGCGCGCCGCGGGCGTCGAGGCCGTCGTCACCGTGACGGAGAACGCGGCGCTACTGAACACGACGAACGCCGAGGTC
The DNA here is from genome assembly GCA_035627975.1 of Pyrinomonadaceae bacterium. Classification (GTDB taxonomy): domain Bacteria; phylum Acidobacteriota; class Blastocatellia; order Pyrinomonadales; family Pyrinomonadaceae; genus QHXN01. The sequence continues at coordinate 2,274 of DASPKR010000729.1, forward strand.
TCCACGCGCTTCGACTCGCGGCGCCTCTCGGAGCTCCCGATCTCGACGAACCGCAGCGTCTACAACGTCGCGCTCTCGGCCCCCGGCATAAGCCAAGTCGTGACGGGCCAGTCCTCCTTCGCCAGCCAGATAGGCTTCTCCGCCAACGGCGGGCGCGTCCGCTCCAACAACTTCATGATAGACGGGCAGGACAATAACGACTTCGGCGTCGCGGGCGCCACGGTCGGCCTGAACAACCCCGACCTCATACAGGAAGTCCGGCTAGTCACCAACCAGTTCACGGCTGAGTTCGGCCGCAACGGCTCGGCCGTCTTCAACGCCATCACCAAGTCCGGGGGCAACGAGTTCCACGGCTCCGGCTTCTGGTTCCACAACGACAACGCTCTGAACGCTTGCAGCAACCTCAACAAGGCCGCGGGCTTCTGCAACCCCAACTCCACCGTCGAGTCGCTGCGCAAGGCGCCGTTCCGCATTGAGAACCAGCTCGGCGGCACCATCGGCGGCCCGCTCCACCTGCCGCGCTTCGGCGAGGGGCCGGGCAAGGCTTACATCTCGGGCCGCGACAGAACCTTCTTCTTCTTCTCGCTACAGCGCTGGTGGGATCGCCAGCTAGGCTCCGGCTTTACGATCAACGGCGTCCCGAACGAGGCCGGCCGGCAGGCGCTACAGGCCGGGGCGGGGGGGCGCCCGCACGTGGCCGCGCTGCTCACCCACCTGCCCGCGGCCAACGGCCCCTGCACGGGCTCGGCCACGGCCTGCGCCCCGAAGACGTTCACGGCCGGCGGCAACACGTTCACGGTGCCGGTCGGCTCGCTGACGGGCTCGACCTCCGCGCAGCTAAACAACTGGCAGCAGTCCATACGCATTGACCACAACATCTCGCAGAAGCACTCGCTCTTCGGCCGCTACATCTTCAACGACAACGACCAGACGGGCAGCGACCAGGCGACGCCGCCGGGCCTGAGCACCAACTCGCTCGTGCGCAGCCAGGCCGTCAACCTCTCGCTCAACAGCCTGCTCACTTCGACGATGGTCAACGAGCTGCGCGGCGCCTACCAGCGGCAGGGCCAGCTCTTCAACGCCGCCGACCCGCGCTCGGAGGAGATTCCCTCCATCGAGATAAGCGCGCTGGGCCTGACGGGCTTCAACGCGGCGAGCAACCGCACGGCCATCGGGCTGGCCGTCAACCTGCCGCAGTTCGCCTTCCGGCAGACCTACCAGCTACAGGACAACCTCTCGGTAACGCACGGCAACCACGCGCTGAAGTTCGGCATTGACATACGCCGCAACCAGCTCAAGCAGTTCTTCCTCCCGACCATCCGCGGCCGGCTCGTCTACAGCACGCTCCAGCGCTTCATAGACGACATTGCCGACTCGGCGACCGTCAACAAGCCGCTCGCCGGCGGGCAGGAGATTTTCTACTACGACTGGCACGACTTCTTCGGCTACGGCCAGACCGAGTGGAAGGTGCGGCCGAACTTCACGCTGACGCTCGGCCTGCGCTACGAGAGCCCCGGCCAGCCCATCGCAGACCTCGTCGAGGTCAACGACGCAATCGTCGCCGCGGCCGGGGGCGACGAGCGCTTCCGCTTCGGCCCAGTGCCTAAGCGCGACAACAACAACTTCCAGCCGCGTATCGGCTTCAACTGGAACCCGCGCGTCGAGGGCGGCCCCTTCGGCTGGCTCGCCGGGGGCGACCGCTTGGTCATACGCGGCGGCTACGCCGTCACGCACGACTACGCCTTCACCAACATCGCCTCGAACATCGCGAGCGCCTTCCCGTTCGTCGCGGCCGCAGAACTGGCGGTCTCGCCGCAACCGGGCGGCCCCGGCGTGCCGAACGCATTCGCCGTACTGCCGACGATTCAGGGCGCGACGGGCCTGAACCCGAACCGCCTGACGCGCACCATCGTCGGCGACGACTTCCGCTCGCCCTATTATCAGCAGTTCAGCTTAGAGGCGCAGAGGGAGATGACGCGCGACGTGGTGCTGCGCGTCGGCTACGTCGGCACGAAGGGGACGGCGCTGTTCCAGACGCTCGACGGCAACCCGCGCCGCCTGGGCACTGTCACCTGCGCCGAGACGGATGCCGACACCTGCCGCGTCAACCAGATAGCGGGCGTCTTCCGCCTGAGGGGGAACGCGGCGGCCTCCATCTACCACTCGATGCAGGTCAGCCTTGAGAAGCGCCTGTCGCGCGGCTTCAGCGCCGGCGCGCACTACACGTGGAGCAGCTTCATTGACACGGCCTCCGAGATATTCAACCCCTCGGGCGCCGAGGTCGCCGTCTCGCAGGACTCCTTCAACCGCAGCACCGAGCGCGCTCGCTCCTCGTTCGACCGCCCGCACCGCTTCACCGGCAACTTCGTCTACGAGCTGCCCTGGCTGCAAGACCAGCGCGGCTTCGCCGGCCACGTCCTGGGCGGCTGGCAGATGAACGCCTTCTTCACCTTGCAGGACGGCTCGCCGTTCACAGTTCTGCAAGGCACAGACCCGGCCGGCGCCCTCTCGGGCATCTCGGGCCTGGTGGGCAACGCCATACGGCCTAACCTCGTCACAGACCTTCCGCTCGGCTCGATGTCGGTCGAGGCGATAAGGGTCGCGGCCGCGGGGCTCACCTGCGCGCACGGCTCCGGCGCGCAGTGCCTCTTCCGGCCCGTCACGGCCGCCGAGCGCGTCGGCAACGCCGGCCGCAACATACTGCGCACCGACGGCATCAACCGCCTCGACTTCGGCATCCTGAAGAACACGCAGATCGGAGAGTCGCAGCGCCTACAGGTGCGGGCCGACTTCTTCAACTTCACAAACACGCGCGACTTCGGCGTCCCCGAAGGCCGCATCAACAACTCGAACTTCCTGAACCAGTGGGGGACGAACGGCGGCAACCGCCGCGTCATCGTCGGCCTCCGCTACGTGTTCTAAACCCGAAAACCCGCAGCGCGCGCCGAGGGCGGCCGCCGAGACTTTTCCGGTCTCGGCGGCCGCCCGAGGTTTTTCCCCGCGCCCGAAAGTAGTAACATCGGGGCCACAGACCGTAACCGCGCCGTAGGAGGGGGAAGCGATGAAAGCCCTTGGAGTCTTACTTTCCCTCGCGTTCTCTTGCGCCGCCGCGCTCGCGCAAGCCCAGCCGCAGCAGGCGCAGGCGGCGGCAGCGCCGCCCGACGTCGTCGTCATCAAGTTCAGTTGGGACAAGGAGCGGCTCAACTGGGAGGGCGACCCCTTCGGCGGCCCCAACGAGAACTTCGACCAGATGCGCGTCCGCATGCGCAACGAGAAGCGCATACTCGACGCGAAGGCGGGCGGCAACCAAGTCGAGCTTAACAAGGTCGAGCGCGAGGCCCGCGCCGACTCCGCCAACATCGAGCGCATCAGGGCCAAGGCACCGGCGCGCTACGGCTTCACGTACAAGGTCACCGTGCAGAACAACGGCGCGCGCGCCGTCAAGGCCGTTGACTGGGACTACGTCTTCACAGACGCCGCGACGGGCGCCGAGCTCGGTCGCCACCAGTTCACGAGCGAGGAGAAGATAGGCCCCGGCAAGAAGAAGGAGTTCTCCTTCTTCATCTCGTCGCCCCCCACGCAGACCGTCAGCGCGCAGTCGCTCAACAAGAAGGAGCGAGACGGGCTCGCAGAGCAGGTCGTCGTCGTCCGCGTCCTCTACGACGACGGCACCGCCTGGCAGCCTTCGCGGTGATCGGGCGCCTTGACGCTCGCCCCGCGCGGTGTTAGGTTGTCACACCTCGGCGGCCGGCCCCTCAGGGCTTCGGGCCGACAGCTCTTTGGAATTTTCGTTTTATCGCTGATTTCAACCCGCGCCGCCCCGGATGGGGCGCGCGAAGGGTTGACCGTCGCAGGTCAGAAGGCCCGCCAAACGGGCCGCAAGGGAAGTCGGGTGAAAAGCCCGCGCGGTTCCCGCCACTGTGTACCGGCGATTGCTCCGCCCGCGTGCTCCCTCTTCGCAGAGAGGGAGGCCACTCGTCCCCGTGGGGACGGGGAAGGCCCCGCGGGCGGCGCGCCCGAGCCGGAAGTCAGGAAACCTTGCCTGCAAAAGAAGCGGTCAGCAATAAGCAGTCGGCGGTCAGCTAAAGGACAAAAAGCTGATTGCTGACGGCTGAAAAGCTGGCGGCTATTTCTGACGGTGGCGACCGCTTACGCTCCGGGAAAGGGCGAGTGGCGTCGGGCAAGAATCGGAGGCTCACGCGGTCGGCTCGCTCGCGGCGCGGCCCTCCAAAATTTTCATCCGGCACGCCCTCGGTCTTCCGCGCGGAAGACCGAGGGCGTTTTCGTTTTCGCGCCGGGAGAAGAAGCCCCTCCGCCCGCCCGTCCCCGCTGCCGTTCAGTCGGCGCGCCGCCGGGGAAGGGGGCTTGACGATGTGGAGAGAGGCTTTCATTCAAAAACTATTTCTCGCCTTCGCGCTGGCCGCGGCCGCCGCTTTCGCGCCCGCGCTGGCGCAGCAGGCGCAGCCGCCCGGCGGGACGATTTCGGGGCGCGTGACGGACGCGCGCGGCGCTGTCGTCGCGGGCGCGCGGGTTAAAGTTTACGCGCGGGGGCGGGCGCAGGAGTTCAGGCTCTCGACGGCGACGGACGCCTCGGGCGCCTACCGCTTCGACGGGCTCGCCTCGGGCGCCTACATCGTCGAGGCCGAGGCCGAGGGCTTCGCGCCGAGCGCCGCGCGCGAAGTCTCGCTCGCCGTGCGCGGCTCCGAGACGCTCGACGTACAGCTCGAAGTCGCGGGTGTGAGCACAGAGGTCGTCGTCACCGCATCCGACGCCCCGCAGACCGTTGACGAAGTCTCGAAGGCCGTCACGGTCGTCGGCCGCCGAGAGCTCGAAGAGCGCGACGAGGCCACGCTCGCAGACGCGCTGCGAACGGTGCCGGGGCTCGGCGTGCAGCAGCTCGGCGGCCCCGGCTCTTTCACGTCCGTGAGGGCGCGCGGGCTGCGCAGCCAGGACACGGCGCTACTGATTGACGGAGTGCGCTTCCGCGACCCGACGGCCGTGCGCGGCGACGCCTCGGGCTTCCTCGGCGACTTCGTGCCGACGAACGCCTCGCGCGTCGAAGTGCTGCGCGGCTCCGGCTCCTCTCTCTACGGCACGAACGCCATCGGCGGCGTCGTCAACGTCGTCACGGACGAGGGCGGCGGCCCCTTCCGCGGCCAGCTCTTCGCCGAAGGCGGCGGCCTCGGCTTCGCGCGCGCCCGCGCGCAACTGTCCGGCTCGGCTGGCGAGGCCGATCGCCTCGCCTTCAGCGCCGCCGTCTCGCACTTAAACGTCGCGCGCGGCGTTGACCGAGACGACGCGGCGCGCATCACGAGCGCGCAGGGCCGCGCCGTCCTGCGCCTCGCGCCGACCGCGACGCTCTCCGCCCGCATCTACGCCTCAGACGCCTTCGCGCAGCTTAACGAGAACCCCTTCGTCGTCGGCACGCTCCCCGCCTCGGGCATAGTTGAGGCGCGGCCAATCTCAGAGGCGGAGCTGCGCCGCTTCGAGTCGGGCGTAGCGCTCGGGAGCCTTGACGCCGCCTCGGCGACCTTCGTCCCAGGCGCCAACGACCCCGACAACTCGCGCGCGGGCCGCTTCTTCTCCGGCGCTTTCACCTTCGCGCAGCGCCCCGTTGAGGGCTTCGGCTACGCGCTCACATACCACGCGCTCGTCACGCGCAACCGCTTCAGCGAAGGCCCCGCGGGCGCGGGCGACCCGCTCGACTTCTTCAACTTCTTCGAGCCCCTCGGCACAACCCGCAACGACTTCGACGGCGCGCTCCACACCGTGAACGCGCGGACTGACTTCCGGCTCGGCCGGCACAACCTCGTCACCGCCGGCTACGAGTTCGAGCGCGAGGGCTACCGCAACAACTCTTTCGGCGTCACCGCCGCCGGCAACTCCTCTGTCGAGATAACCGAGCACAGCCACGCCTTCTTCGTGCAGGATCAGCTACGCTTCTTCGGCGAGCGGCTGCAACTATCGGCCGCCTTCCGCGCGCAACTCTTCTCGCTCGACGCGCCGCGCTTCACTCCGACGGCCGGGGCGCCCTACGCCGGGGTCGCGTTCGCGTCGCCGCCGACTGCATACACGGGCGACGGCTCCGCCGCCTACCTCTTCCGCTCGACGGGAACGAAGCTGCGCGCGCACGCCGGCAACGGCTACCGCAAGCCCTCCGTCTTCGAGCGCTTCGGCACCTTCTTCAGCAGCTTCACGGGAACCTTCGGCGCTCTGGGCGACCCTCGGCTCGCGCCCGACCGCTCCGTCGCCTTCGACGCCGGGCTCGACCAGTCGCTCGCCGGCGGCCGCGTGCGCCTATCGGCGACCTACTTCTACACGCGCCTTCAAGAGGTGGTTGACTTCTCGAACTTCATCGCCGACGACCCGTTCGGCCGGGCCTTCGGCGGCTACGTCAACACGGGCGGCGGCCTCGCCCGCGGCGCCGAGCTTAGCGCCTCCGCGGCCGCGACGCGCACGACAGACCTGTTCGCCTCCTACACCTACACGAACAGCGACCAGCGCGTCGCGCAGGTCGAGGGGCTACTGCGCGCCTTCGGCGTCCCCGACCACCAGTTGACGCTCGTCGTGACGCAGCGCTTCGGCCGCCGCGTCGCGCTCAACTTCGACTTCGTGGCGACCGGCGACTACCTCGCGCCCATCTTCGACAACTCGACTTTCCGAAACCGCGCGTACCGCTTCCGCGGCTTGCGGCGCGGCGACCTCACGGCCGCCTACACGTTGCCGCTCGCCGGGTCGCGCTCGCTGCGCCTCTTCGGCAAAGTCGAGAACCTGTTCGACCGGGAGCACTTCGAGAGCGGCTTCCGCACGCCCGGCGCGAGCGCGAGGGCCGGCGCGGCGCTCAACTTCTAAACTCGTGCATCGTTAACTCATTCTTTCCGAGACGGAAGACGACGATGTTGAGAAGGACGCTCGGTAAAATCCTAACTCTGCGCGCGCTGGCGGCCGTGTGCGTGCTGGCGCTCCTCGGCGCATCGTGCTCGGGCGGCATTGGCGGCTGCGCGGGCGGCGTCCCCTCGCCGTTCGCGTCGAAGGACGGGAGGCCGGCGCGCATCGTGTCGCTCACGCCGAGCGTGACGGAGATTCTCGACGGCGTCGGAGCCTTCGACCGCGTCGTGGCCGTCTCGGACTACTGCACGTACCCGCCGGGCGTTACGCGGCTGCCGAGGGTGGGCGGCTGGACTAACCCGAACCTCGAACGGATAGCGTCGCTGCGGCCCGACCTCGTGGTCTATTGGGGCTCGCAGGCGCAGTTCGTGGACGACAAGCTCAAGGCGCTCGGCATAAAGACCCTGAGCGTGCCGAGCCGCTCGCTCGCCGACGCCTTCGCCGCCATCGAGCAGATAGGGCGCGCGACGGGCAACGAAGAACAGGCCCGCCGCCTCGTCGAACAGACGCGCGCAGAGATAGAGGAAGTGCGCGGGCGCACTTCCGGCCTCCCGCGCCGTAGCGTGCTGTGCGTAGTTGACCGGATGCCGGGGACGCTGCGCGACATATACACGGCGGCCGAGGGCAGCTTCCTCGCGGAGTTGATAGAGGCCGCGGGCGGGCGCCCCGTCTCGCCGCCCGCCTCGACGGGCTGGGGGAAGCTGCAGAAGGAGGCCGTCGTCTCGATTGACCCGGACGTGATAATTGACCTGATGATGCAGAAGCCCGAGGGGCAGCTCGCCGAAGACACGCTCGCCGTTTGGGGCGAGATGCCCGCCCTGCGCGCCGTGCGCGAGGGGCGCGTCCACCCTGTGCGCGACGAGACGGTGCTGCACCCCTCGCAGTTCGTCGCTACGACGGCCCGCAAGTTCGCCGAGATAATCCACCCGGAGGCTTTCGGGAAGTGAGGCGACCGCGGCGGAGCGGTCAATTTT
>DASPKR010000730.1:0-2834 GCA_035627975.1 Pyrinomonadaceae bacterium
CCCCAACTGGCCGTAGCGGAAGAAGTCGTACTCGACGTCCGAGCCGCCGCGGTCTTCGCTCAGGTACTCGGGCGTGATGTCGAAGGCGTCGCGCAGCACGCGCCCGCCGCCTTTAACCAGCAGCGCGCCGCACGCGAAGGGGACGAACATCCACTTGTGCGGGTCGAAGGTGACGGAGTCGGCGCGCTCGATGCCGCGGAGTCGCGCGCGGTGCTTCTCCGAGAACGCGAGCCCCCCGCCGTAGGCCGCGTCCACGTGGAACCAGAGCCCGTGCTCTTCGGCGATGTCGGCGAGCGCGTCCAGAGGGTCAACTATGCCGGTGGAGGTCGCGCCCGCCGCACCCGCCACGGAGCAGGGCGTGTTGCCCTCGGCCAGGTCACGCTCGATGGCCTCGCGCAGGAGGTCTGTGCGTATGTGGAAGCGCTCGTCCGTCTCGATCTTGCGGAGGTTCTCGCGGCCGAGGCCCAGTATGTCCACGCTCTTGATGAACGAGTAATGGCACTGCTCGGATGCATAGACGACGAGGCTGCCCTTTGAAGCTGAGCCCGGCAGGCCGCGGTCGCGCGAGCCTTCGGCCGCGCGGTCGCGCGCACACTTCAGGCCGAGGAGGTTGGCCTCGGAGCCGCCGCTCGTCAGAGTCCCGAACGAACCGCCGCCGTAGCCCACGAGCGCGCAGAGCCACCGGAGCACGCGCGCCTCCACGATGCTGGCCGACGGCGAGTTGCGCCACGCCGCGCCGTTCTGGTTGATGGCGGAGGCGACGGCGTCGGCCCAGACGGCGACGGGCAGCGGCGTCGGGTTGAAGAGCCCGTAGTAGCGTGGGCTCGGTATGTTCATCGCGTGTGGGAGCAGGTCACGCCTGAGCTTCCCGAAAATCTCTTCTGGGGCTGCGGGCTCGCGGGGCAGCGGCTCGTCGAACAAGGCTTCAAGCTCGGCGGGAGTGGCCTTCGAGCAGACCGGCGCGGAGTCGAGCGAGCGGGCGTAGTCGGCTATAAGCTCGACGGCCATGCGGCCCAGCCGCTCGTGCTCGTCGCCGAGCGTCTCGCAGCTCAAACCGGGGCTGTGCTTAGTCACTGACATTCGGATATGCTTCGCGGCGGAAGTCCTTGCGGCGAATTTCTATGGGTGAATCAAAGCTACCACCAGCCGGCGAGTTTGACAAAGCGCTGGCCGAGTCGGCGCCGCTCTACGGCGTCGAGATGGGCGAGCGCGAGCGCCGGAAGCTCACGGAGTATTTCGAGCTTATCTCGCTCTGGAACAAGCGGCTTCACCTCGTCGCGCCCTGCCCGCCCGCCGAGTTCGCCACGCGGCATGTGCTCGAATCACTCATGGCGGCGCGCTTCCTCGACGATGACGCGCGCGTGGTTGACCTGGGCTCGGGCGGCGGCCTTCCCGTAATCCCCTGCCTCGTCGTCAAGCCGCAAATCAGCGCGACTCTCGTAGAGGCTTCAGAGAAGAAGGCTGTGTTTCTGCGCGAGGCGCTCTGGAGGCTCGACGAAAGACGCGCCTCGCGCGTCATCGCCGAAAGGTTCGAGAGAATGGAAGCGCCCGAGGCAGACTTCATCACCTGCCGCGCAATCGAGCGCTTCACGGAGCTTCTGCCCCGCGTCGTCGAGTGGGCTTCGCACGTCCCGACTCTCCTGCTCTTCGGAGGCGAATCTTTACGCGCGCGTTTGGAAGAGCTGGGACTTTGTTTCGACTCGCTGAAGGCGCCGGGGTCGGAGAGGCGTTTTCTTTTCGTCGTGAGGCGTAAGTGAGCGGCGGGGCGGGCGGGGAAAATCTCACTGGCCGTTGCCGAGGGCGCGGTCGAAAAACTCTATTACGCGGCGGTCGTAGGCTTCGCCCTGCTCGGGCGTGGCCGAGGCGAGCGTGACGCCCGTGAGCGGAAGGTCTGTGCGCGCCTCGACGTTCTGCTGGTTCGGGAAGCAGCGCACCAGCGACTCGGTCGAGAACCGGAGCGCGCCGGCGTCCTCGCCGGAAAGCAGGAGCACCCGCCTGTCGCCGAGGCGCTCGGCGTAGTTGCAGGCGGGCTCGTTGCGGTAGTCGCCCGCGAAATAGAGCCGCGCGCCGAGGCGCGCCAGCGCCCGCAAGGCCGCGTTGTCGAGCCCCGTCCGCGCGTTGACGGCCGAGCCCAGAACCTCGTCCGGGTCGTCCGGCACCGAGTCGAGCGCGAGCGCGCGCACGCCCGCGCGCCCCTCTGCCGCTGCGACGAGCGACGCGTAGGCGCCGGCCTCGACGCCGTAGAGGCCCAGCCGCTCGCTCACGAGCGGGCGGCCCTGCGGGGTCTTCAATGAACGAAGGTAGTCGAGCGCGGCGAGCACGTCCGAGGCTTCGAGCACGCCGAAGGAAGAGGTCTTGACGGGCGGGTTCTCGCCGTGCCCGCGCAGGTCGGGCAGCAGCACCGTCGTGTTCGACGACTCGTTTATCTTCACGCCGAGGTTCAGGAGCCACGAGCGGTCGGCGCCGTAGCGGTGAAGGAGCACGACGGCGGGCGCTCCCTCCGCGCCGCGCAGCAGCCAGCCGCGCGCCTGCGTCCCGTCGCGGTTCGGCCAGCTCTCCTCGGTCGCGCGCAGGCCGCGGTCGCTCAACTGCTTGAAGCCTTCGGGCGTGATCAGGTAGGCGCGGGCCGGCGGGCGTGTGGCGCCATAGATAAGCCAGACGGTCGCGCCGACTGCCGCCAGCACGACGACGAGCACGATGGGCAGCAGAGCCGTCAGGAGTTTCCGTCCGGTTGAGCGTCGAGGAGACATCGAGCCGCCATTGTAAATGATGAAGCCGCGCGTAAGAAGCGGAGCGGGCGGTCAGCGAGCGCTTTCCCCGTCCTCGTCAACGCC
>DASPKR010000731.1:0-4440 GCA_035627975.1 Pyrinomonadaceae bacterium
GCGCGCTGACGGTTTTGAAGACCGCGCCGCTCACCAGAGCGGGTGCGCCTCCACACGGGGTCGTTGCGAACGACTGATGCGGTGGGTGAGCCAAACCCTACGCGCGCGCGGGCGCGCCTGTCAAGAGGAGAGCCTGCGGGCTAGCGCGCTTGACTCGCGGGTTTCGCCGCCCCATCATTGCCCCGGCGCGAATTTTTTTCTGACCGCGCGCCGAGCCCAAACACAAACGGAGCCGAACGGGATGGCTAAAGCAGAGGCGAAGGCTCAAGGGGCGGGGGGGGCCGCGGGCGCGGGCGCCGAGCTGGTGCGTTACGAGGCCGCGGGCGGCGTGGCCGTGCTCACGCTCAACGACCCGCCCGCCAACACCTACTCCTACGAGATGATGCAGTCGCTCGACCGCGCGATCTTACGCGCGCGCATGGACGAGGCCCTGCAGGTCATAATCCTGACGGGCGACGGAGAGAAATTCTTCTCAGCGGGCGCCAACATCAAGATGCTGACGGAAGTCACGCCGACCTTCAAGTACTACTTCTGCCTGCACGCCAACGAAACGCTCTCGCGCCTGGAGCAGACGCCGAAGCTCGTCATCGCGGCGATAAACGGCCACTGCGTCGGCGGCGGTTTGGAAGTTGCGATGGCGGCGGACATGCGCGTCGCGCGAAAGGGCGCCGGCAAGATGGGGCTGCCCGAAGTCACCCTCGGCGTGCTGCCCGGCACGGGCGGGACGCAGCGGCTCGCGCGACTTGTCGGCAAGTCGCGCGCGATAGAGCTCATGGCCTCGGGCGAGCTCTTCGACTTCGAGCGCGGCCGAGAGCTGGGCATCGTCAACGACATCTACGAGGCCGCGACCGCCGCCGACTTCCTCGAACAGGTCAAGGCTTACGCGCGCCGCTTCACGACGCCCGACCGCGCCGCGCGCGCCGTCGGGCTGATCAAGCGCGGCGTCCAGACCGGCGCCGAAATCCCCTTCGAGTCGGGCCTCGCGTTGGAGCGCGAGCTACAGCAGCAGCTCTTCCAGTCGGAGGACGCGCGCGAGGGGCTCGAAGCCTACGCGCAGAAGCGCAGGCCGCGTTTCACCGGGAAGTAGCCGCGAACCTTATGTACGAGAACTTAAGAGTCGAATACGACGAAGGCATCGTCACCGTCACGCTCGACCGCCCCGAAAAGCTGAACGCCTTCGCCGGCCACATGCGCCGCGACTTAGCGGAAGCGTTGGAGCACGCCGGGAGCGACGCCGACGTGCGCGCCGTCGTCATAACGGGCGCGGGCCGCGCCTTCTGCACGGGCGCCGACGTGAAGTACATGGGCGAGCTGATGGAGCGCGGCGACGTGGACGAGTTCAAGCGCCTGCTCGGCGCAGGCCGGAGGGTCTTGACGACGATCCGGCAGATGATGAAGCCCGTCGTGGCTTCCGTCAACGGCCCGGCCTACGGGGCGGGCTTCAACCTCGCGCTCGCCTGCGACGTAAGGCTCGCGGCCGAGTCGGCCACCTTCAGCCAGTCCTTCGTCAAGGTCGGTTTGCACCCGGACTGGGGCGGCTCCTACTTCCTGCCGCGCGCCGTGCCTGCCAACATCGCCTGCGAGATGTTCTTCCTCGGCGACGCCTTCGACGCGCGCCGCGCCTACGAGGTCGGGCTAGTGAACCGCGTCGTCCCCGACGCCGAGCTTGCGGCCGAGACGCGCCGCTTAGCCGAGCGGCTGCGCGACGCGCCGCACGCCGCGGTCGCCGCCGCCAAGCGCGCGGTTTACCTGAGCGAGGAAGAGAACCTCGAGCACATGCTCCAGTACGAGACCGAGGCGCAGGTGCAGTGCTTCCAGTCGCGCGAGGCGCGCGAGCGCGTCCGCGCCTTCCTCGGCCGCCACGCAGCGCCGACGAAATAGCTCCGGGCTCCTGCCTGAGACTTTATGAGACTTGGGGGCAGAACGGCCTTCGTGACGGGCGGGGGGCGCGGCATAGGCCGGGCCGTCGCGCTGCTTTTCGCGCGCGAGGGCGCCCGCGTCGTCGTGGCGGCGCGCACCGAGGGCGAGGTCGCGCGCGTGGCGGAGGAGATTCGTTCGGAGCGCGGCCCGGGAGCGGCGCACGCCGTCGTCTGCGACGTATCCGACGCGCGCTCGGTCGCCGGGGCGTTCGCCGAGGCGCGCTCGCGCCTGGGCGGCGAGGTGGGCGTGCTCGTCAACAACGCGGGCGTAGCCGAGAGCGCGAAGCTCCACGACACGACGGACGAGCTCTGGCAGCGCCACCTGGGCGTCAACCTCTCCGGCACTTTCTACTGCATGAGAGAGGCGCTGCCCGCGATGATCGCGCGCGGGTGGGGGCGCGTCATCAACGTCGCGTCCGTCGCGGGCAAGACCGGCGCGCCCTACATCGCGGCCTACGCGGCGTCGAAGCACGGCGTCATAGGGCTCACGCGCTCGGCCGCGCTCGAAGTGGCCGCGCGCGGCGTCACCGTCAACGCCGTCTGCCCCGGCTACGTTGACACAGACATGACGGCCCACGCCGTCGAGAACATACAGGCGCGGACGGGCAGGACTGCCGAAGAGGCGCTCGAAGCCATCAGGCGCATGAGCCCGCAGAACCGCCTCGTCACGCCCGAAGAGGTCGCGGCCCTCGCCCTGCTGCTCGCCTCCGAAGAGGGCCGCGGCATCACGGGGCAGGCCATCAACGTTGACGGCGGCTCCGTCTTCTACTAGAGGTCAGGGCAAAAGCCGTCTGCCTGTCATTATGGCCCTCAAACCCATCAACCCCGAACGGCTTGGGCGGCCGCGCGGCTACTCGAACGGGATGCTCGCGCCGCGCGAAGGGCGGCTGCTGTTCGTCGCGGGGCAGATAGGCTGGGGCGAGGGGCAGCGGCTCGTGAGCGATGACTTCGTCGAGCAGTTCGAGCAGGCGCTTCGAAACGTCCTCGCCGTCGTCGCCGAGGCCGGGGGCGCGCCCGGCGGCGTGGCCCGCCTCGTCATATACGTCACGGACAAGCGCGAGTACACGGCGCGCACCGCCGAGCTCGGCGAGCGCTGGCGGGCGCTTATGGGCCGTCACTACCCCGCGATGGCGCTCGTCGAGGTGAAGGGGCTCCTCGAAGACGGCGCCAAAGTCGAGATAGAGGCCACGGCCGTCGTCTGAACCCCCCTCCCCCTTTAACTTATGCTCGAGCCTAAGAGTTTTCTCTACGAGGAGCGCGCGGGCGTCGCGCGGATAACGCTCAACCGCCCGGAGAGGCTGAACGCCCTGACCTTCGAGGTCTATCGCGAGCTGACCGACGCGTTCCGCCAGTTGCAGACCGAAGAGTCGGTGCGCGCCGTCGTCATAACGGGCGCGGGCCGGGCCTTCTGCTCGGGCGGCGACGTGCGCGACATCATAGGCGAGCTTCAGGGGCGCGACGTGCGCGGCCTGCTCGAGTTCACGCGCATGACCTGCGAGCTCGTGCGAAACATCAGGCAACTGCGCAAGCCCGTCATAGCTTCTCTGAACGGGACGACCGCGGGCGCGGGCGCCTGCATCGCGCTCGCCTCAGACCTTCGCATAGCGAGCGCGGAGGCGCGCATTGCGTTCCTGTTCGTCCGCGTGGGGCTCTCGGGCGCGGACATGGGGGCGGCGCACCTGCTGCCGCGCCTCGTGGGTCTCGCCAAGGCGACAGAGCTGCTCTACACGGGCGACTTCGTCACGGCAGAAGAGGCCCTCGCGATGGGGCTCTACAACCGCGTCGTCCCCGCCGAAGAGTTGGAGGCGGCGACGAGCGAGCTTGCGGAGCGGCTCGCCCGCGGCCCCGCCTTCGCTTTGGGGGTGACGAAGGAGATGCTGAACCGCGAGCTGTCGGTTGACCTCGACACCGCGCTAGAGCTCGAGGCGCAGGCGCAGGCCGTCTGCATGCAGCACCCCGACTACCGCGAAGCCTACGAAGCCTTCGTGCAGAAGCGCGAGCCGCGCTTCGAAGGGCGACCCGCCGAGGGATGATGAGCATCGCAAACTTTGTGCGCGCGGCCCCGTTCCTCCTGTGCCTCGCGGCCGCGGCCGCGGCACAGGAGCGGCGGCCCGACCCGTCGCGCCACTTCCAGAGGGCGCGCGAGATAGGCGACACGACCGCGCCGGGGGCGGCCTTCGAGTTCGAGTCGTCCGGCTACTCCTACCGCATAGCCTCCAACGGGGCCGGGCGCCGCACGAAGGGTGAGGACGTGCGGCGCTTCAGCCTGCGACTCGAAGGCGTGGATTGGATAGAGCGTGTCTCTTATCAGGAGTACCAGGACAACATCCTTCTGGTCTGGTGGGTCAACGACGGCGGAGGGGCCGCGGCTTACGTCGCGCGGCTCGAGCAGCCCTCCATGCGCGCCCGGTGGAAGCAGCTCGTCCCTGCCCTCAACGTCATGGCCGTCCGCGAGCAGGGCTCCCTGTACTTAAACGGCTACGGCTTTCTCGGCAGGCTCGACCTCGGCACGGGCGAGTAC
>DASPKR010000732.1:0-3096 GCA_035627975.1 Pyrinomonadaceae bacterium
CGCGTCGAGCGAGCTTTCGGGCCGCTTGACCATCGTCAGGCGGTTGCCGCGCTCATTGTACTCGACCTCGTCCATGATGTTGTAGATGAGCAGCACCCCGCGCCCCGAAGTCTTGAAGAGGTTGGCGGGGTCGAGCGGGTCGGGTATCGAGTTCACGTCGAAGCCCTCGCCCTCGTCCTCGATGCTGAAGCGCGCCTCCCTCGCCGAAAGGTCGGCCGTGATTCGCACGAGCTTACGCGCGTCGCCGCGGTTGCCGTGCTTGACGGCGTTGACGAAAGCCTCGTCCAGCGCGATAAAGAGGTTCGACGTGTCGGGCTTGATGACGCCGAGCGCCGCGACGCGCTCGATGAGGTAGTGGAGCACACCGTTCATCAAGGAGAGGTCGCTCGGCAGCTCGAACTCTATGTGCTCGCGGACGTAAGGGAGGACTTTGAGGTCTTCGATGAAGCGCAGCTTGTAGCCGAGCGTCTTCTCGACGATGCCGCGCAGCTCCTCGTGGTCGTAGGGCTTGCGGACGTAGTTGGCCGCGCCGAGCTTGAACGCCTTCACTATCCCGCTCTGCTGCGCCTCCTCGGACGTGACGACGATGGGGACGAACAGGCGCTTGCGCTTCAGCTCCGAGACTATCTGCACGCCTGAGTCGGCGTACTCGGCGAGGTCTGAGATGATCAGGTCGAACTCTTCGAGGTCTTCGCGGGCCAGGGCCTCGGCGCGGTCGCCGGTCGCCACCACATCGTGGCCCAACTCGCCCAGCGCCTGCGCCAGCACCGTGCGCAGCTCGACGTTGCCTTCTACGATAAGTATCCGACGCCTGTCCATCCGAACTCTTAAGCAGTCCGACCGAGCGCTCTCGACTTGCGAAAACCTTGAAAATCCAGGGAGGGGGCGGAAAGTCTTTCGCCGCGAACTCAAGGGCTTTCCGCCAACTCCGTACGAAGCGAGGCCGCACGGCGTTCCGCAATATAGCAGAAGTCAGGAGTCGGAAGTCAGGAGACGGGGGACTTTTTTACACTGCCCCCGCCCCGTCGGGAGCGGGCAACGCGCCGCGGCAACCACTCCTCCTTCCGTCTTCCGACTCCTGACTTCTGACTCCCGTTTTTGTTAGACTCCCCGAAACCTTATGCAGGCGTCCGCCCGGAGAGAGTCTGACGAGGCCGCGCTCGCGGCCGGCCGCGGGGGGGAGCGCGTAGAGCGCGCCTACCGCTTCGCCGACCTCTCCCGCTACGGCTTGCGCCAGCGCCTCGCCATACGCGCCGCAGACCTCGTCTTCTACCTGCTCATAAGAGCCGTCGGCCTGACGGTGCGCTTCCGCGTCGAGGGGTGGGAGCACTGGGAGGAGGCGACGCGCGACGGGCGCCCGCCCATCTACGCCTGCTGGCACGACCGCGTGTTTCTTGCGACCTACTTCTGGCGGCGGCGCGGCATCGTCGTGATGACATCGCGGAGCTTCGACGGCGAGTACATCGCGCGCTTCATACAGCGCTTCGGCTACGGCGCGGCGCGCGGCTCGTCCACGCGCGGCGGCGTGGGCGCCTTAGTCGAGATGGCGCGGCTCGTGCGCCGGGGCCGCCCCGCCGGCTTCATGGTTGACGGCCCGCGCGGCCCGCGCCACGTAGCCAAGACGGGCGCAGTGCTTTTGGCGAAGAAGACCGGGCGGCCGCTGCTGCCCTTCTCCGTCAACGCCGAGCGCCGCCGCGAAATCCCGAGCTGGGATCGCACGCAGATACCCCTGCCCTTCACGCGCGCGACGGTGCGCATCGGCGCCCCCCTATTCGTCCGCGAGTCGGCCGCGGCCGGAGAGCTCGAACAGAAGCGCGGGGAGCTTCAGCGCGTGCTCGAAGAGTTGGGCGACTGACTGCCCGAGCGTGGCGTGGCGCGCCGCCCGCCCTCTGTAGTAGGATTGCCCCAATTCCTCTGCAGCTTTTTCGGCAACCGCGACTTTAATGATTCCGGGCTCCCCGAAGCCCGCACGGGAGAAGCGTGAATGATTAACGAGGAACGCATCAAGAACCTTCTGCTGGAGCTAGTGCAGATAGACTCGGTCTCGCGCGAGGAGCGCGACGTGGCGCAGAGGGTCAAGCAGATTTGCGAGGAGCTGGGCGCCGAGGTCGAGATTGACGGCGCGGGCGAGAAGGTTGGCGGCAACACCGGCAACGTCATCGCGCGCTTCCCCGGCACGATCCCCGGCGCCCCCGCGATAATGATGAGCGCGCACATGGACACGGTCGTCCCCGGCAAGGGCGTAAAGCCCCAGGTGGAAGGCGACATCATTCGCTCGGACGGGACCACCGTCCTCGGCGGCGACGACAAGAGCGGCATAGCCGTCATCATCGAGGCGATACGCTGCCTGCAGGAGCAGAACATCCCTCACGCGCCCATTGACGCCGTCTTCTCCATATGCGAGGAGGTCGGCCTGCTGGGCGCCAAGCACGTGGACGTGAGCCGGCTGCGCGCCCGCTACGGCATCGTCTTCGACTCCGACGACCCCGGCTTCCTCTTCACCAAAGGCCCCTCGGCCAACCACTTCGAGTTCCACATCCACGGCCTCGAATCCCACGCCGGGGTCGCGCCCGAGCAGGGAATCTCTGCCATAAGGATAGCGGCCGAGGCCATCAACAACATGAAGCTCGGCCGCATAGACGAGGAGACCACCGCCAACATAGGCGTCATACGCGGCGGCGAGGCCACGAACATCATCACGAACCACGTGCTCCTGCGCGGCGAGGCCCGCTCGCGCGACGACAAAAAACTTGAAGAGCAGACGCGGCACATCATCAAGTGCCTCGAAGACGCCGCCGCCAAGCACGAGGTCACGGTGGACGGCGTCACCACGCGCGGCCGCGTCGAGTCGCACGTCACGCGCGAGTACTTCGCGATGGACGTTCCCGACGACTCGCGCGTAGTCAAGCTTGTGAAGGGCGCGGCGGCGCGCATGGGCCTCGACGTTAAGACGCTCGCCTCGGGCGGCGGCTGCGACGCCAACATCTTCAACAAGAAGGGCATCGAGTGCGCCAACCTCGGCACGGGCATGCGCGCCATACACACCGTCAAGGAGTGGCTCGACGTCAAAGACATGTACGCCTCCGCCCGCATGAC
>DASPKR010000733.1:0-16639 GCA_035627975.1 Pyrinomonadaceae bacterium
CTCAAGACGACTACGCGGCCGCGCCCGTATGCGTAGTCAACGAGGAGCGCGCCGGGGCCGTGCCGCCCGTCCAGCAGATGCACGACGGGCGCCTGCGGCTCGTAGGGCGCCGCGGCCGGCGGCGGCTCGGAGCCCGGCCCGATGCGCGCGGCCGGCGCGGGCGGTGGCGGCGGCTCCTCCTCATCCTCCCAGAAAACTTCATCGTCCTCGCCTTCGTCCGGGTACGTAGGGGCAGGCGACGCGTCGGGCTTCGGCGGGGGCGGCTGGCCGTAGCCGAAGCCGAACGCTTCGGCCTCCGCGACTTGCAGACGCGCGGCGAAGCGCGAGCGCGTCACGTGCTCAACGTCGCGCGTGAGCGAGGTGGGCTGCGCGGGCGAGACGAGCGGCGTGTCGCGCGTCATCGTCTGGTAGTCGTCGGGCCGGACGCCGGGGCCGGGCGCTTCGACGAGTTGCGCCGAGACGCGCCAGCCGCCGGCCGCGGGCAGCAGCATCGGGTTGGGGCTTCGGTCAATGATGACGAGGCGGCCGCCCGAGCGCGCCCACGCGAGCAGGGCGCTCGCGTCCTCCCTCTCGACGGCGCGGCGCGTCTCGCCGACTATGACGAAAGTCTTCGGCGCCTCGTCGCCTGCGTCGGCGAGCGAGGCGGGCGGCTGCTCCCAGCGCGTGACCTCGTGGCCCGACTCTTCCAGAAACTCGTAGAAGGCCCGCGTCCCCGTCCCGCCCGCGTTCGACGTGGAGCGGTCCGGGAAGAACTCGGAATCCCCCTCGCGCTCCACGCGCACGTAGGACGCGGCGTTCAAGGCCACGAGCACCACGAGCATCACGACTACGGTCAGGAAGATTGCCAGGCGGCCCTTCATAAAAATCTCGCTGTCGGGGGTCGGGGTTAAAGCCCTCGCGCTCAGGCCGCGGCCAGCTTCAGCGCCTGGCGGCAGCGTGTGCGGAAGTCTTCCCAGTCGCGCTCGCTCGCCTGCTGAAGGCCGTACCAGTGCAGCTCGAAGTTGAAGGTGAGCGGGAGCATCTCAGTGTAGAGCTGCGGCGGCGCGCCCTTTCGCACGGCTTGCAGGTAGTCGCGGTTCGTCTTGTGCTGCGCCAGTCTTATGACGCGTCGGTCGCCCAGCTCGCAGAGCAGCGCTATATAAGACTTGCGTATCGCGCCGCGCAGGTCGCCCGCGCGCGCGAGCGCCTCGGCCTCTTCGAGCAGGTCTGCCGCCTCCTTGTCGGCCTCCAGTCGCTCGCCCAGGACGACGCGCGCCTCGCGCGTGAGCCTGAGCTTCGTCGAGGGCCTGCGACGGCGCCAGAGGAGCCAGCCGACGTAGGCCAGCACCGCGGCGCACAGCCCGAAGACGAGCCACTGCACGCCCTGCGAGACGCGCGCGTTCGTACCCGGCCGCAGCGGCTTCACGTCCGGCATGAGGCTTCGCACCCACTCGAAGAACTGCTCGACGAGGCGGCGGA
The DNA here is from genome assembly GCA_035627975.1 of Pyrinomonadaceae bacterium. Taxonomy (GTDB): domain Bacteria; phylum Acidobacteriota; class Blastocatellia; order Pyrinomonadales; family Pyrinomonadaceae; genus QHXN01. The sequence continues at coordinate 1,459 of DASPKR010000733.1, forward strand.
GCGCGCCGCCCTCGGCCGTCTCGCGGTTGAACTCGGGCCGGCGAAGGATGTTGTTGAGCCTGCCCTTCTCGGCGTCCTTGTCGCGGGCCTGCGCCGCGCCGCGCTCAAGCTCGGAGACCCTCGCGCCGAGCGCCTCGATCCTCAGGGCGAGCGCCGCGAGCGCGTCGGAGCGCGCCTCGGGCTTTAGCCCCGGCGCCCGTCTCTCGTACTCATCCAGCGCGTCGTGCAGCCAAGAGTTGTCAACTTCGAGCGCGGGGGCGCCCGCGCGCTCGACCTGCTCCGCCGCGGGCAGCATCAGTCGCACTTCCGCCAGAATCTCCCCCGAGCCCTTGCGCGTAAGCTCTTCGCCCTCTTCCGCCAGGCCCTGAACCATAGCGGCCGCAGTCTGCAAGCGCTCGCGGTAGTCGGCGAGCGTCGAGGCGGCGGCCGCCCGCGCGGGCAGCAGCAGCGCGAGCAGCAGGGCCGCGACGGCCGAGAGCCTGACGCTGATTTTGTTCGGCTTGCCCTTCATCCTTTGCCCGTGAGGCCGAGTATCGAGCCGGGCGGGGCGCCGCCGCCCCGTTCGCGCGGGGGCGGCGCGGGCGGCGCCGGCTGTTGAGGGGCCGCGATTGCGGGCGCGAGCGGCGTGCTCACGCCCGCGGGCAGCGCCGGCATCTCGCCGAAGCGCTGCGCCGCCATAAGCTCTATGTCGTAGCCCTCGTAGCGGACGCGCTCGTCAACGTAGAGGAGCGAGAGGCCCAACATCCAGACGGGCGCCAGCAGTATCGTGCTCAGTTGCGCTATGACCTGCTGGCTGACGGCGTACCACGCGGGCAGGCGCGTCGCGTCCATCTCGAAGGGGCTTATGCCGTTCAGGTATCCGAACCAGCCGAGCGGCACCAAGAGCAGCATGACTGCCGAGTAGCCCGCGAACGTAGTGAACAGAAACATCGCCATCAGGCGGCGGACGTTCCCGCGCGCGAGCGAGCCGCTGCGGCCGAAGGCGGCCGTCACGCTCAGGCCCTCGACCATCATCGCCTGCGGCACGTAGGCCACCCGCCCCGCTATCAGGAAGAAGACGTAGAGCCAGAGGACGAGCCCCACGACCCACGTCAGAAGGCTCGCGACGGCCGTGACCCACGCGACGCCCACGACGGCCGTCAGGATGGCGACGAGTATCATCAGCATTATCGCCGCAAACAGCACGACCGACGCGAGCGTCATCGCTATCACGAGGAAGAGGACGACCATCAGCGTCGCGCCCAGCAGCCCCCAGAAGCGCGAGCGCACGCTGCGGTAGATGAGCCGCGCAGTCACCGGCTCGTCCCACAGCAGGTGCATCACGAGGTTTCGCGACGCGCCGCCCATGACGATTAGCTGCGCGATGAAGCCGAGGAACAGTATGAAGAGGCCGAGGAAGGCGAGCGGGACGTAGATGATGAGCCGGCCCTCGCTCTCCGTCATCCCTATCGCGCGCGAGACCACCGAGAAGAGTATCGAGCCGACGGACGAGATCACGACGGGCGGTGCGCTCGCGCGTATGAGCGCCATGAAGTGGCGCCGGTAGAGCCTCACCGTGCGGTCTATGAGGTCGCCCGCGCCGAGCGGCGCTATCTGAAGTTGGTTGACAGCGAAAGTCGCCAAGCGCCCAGTCCCGAAGCCCGTCTTGAGAGGCCAGCGGCGGGATTGTAGCACGGGCGCGGGGCCGGGCGGCGGGCGCGCTACTTCTTCTCGGCGAGCGCCTGCTTGATTTTCTGCACCATCTGGCGGGCCTGCGGGGCGAACTCGCCGTCGGGGGCGAGGCGCAGGTACTCCTCGAACTCCGTGAGGGCGTTCTCGGCCTGGCGAGCGCGAAGCAGTATGTTGCCGGCGAGCAGGTGCGCCTCGGCGAACTGCGGGTTGAGCTGCAAAGCGCGCCCGACCTCGGGGCCGGCCTTGACGTAGTCGCCGCGCTCCCAGTGGACGCGCCCGAGCGTGAAGTGGCCGAGCGCCGATCTGGGCTCGAGCCTCAAGCCCTCGGCGAGCGCCCGCTCGGCCTCGTCGAACTTCTTCCGGCGGAGCTGGACTTCGCCGAGGGCGAAGCGCGCGGCCGCAGACTTCGGGTTCACCTCCGCCGCGCGCGCGAGCGCTTCGGCCGACTCGTCCCATCGGCGCGCGTCCATCTGCGCGGTGCCAATGAGCAGGTGCGCCTCGTAGAAGTTCGGGTATAGGCGGACGGCCTTGCCGAGGTGCGCGAGCCCCTCGTCCAACCGGCCGCGCGCCACGGCCGAGCGCCCGAGCTCGAACTCCTTCTGAGCTTCGAGCGGCACGTTCGGGTCGGAGAGCGCGAGCGGGCTCGCGGCCGGCGATGACGACGACTTCGCCTGCTCGGGCGAGATGCGGAGCTGCACGTGCTCGGTCGAGCTGGTCTGCAAATCAACCTGCTGGCTCGCCGCCTCGTAGCCGGGCGCGCGGGCCGTCACCACGTAGCGGACGGGCGAGAGGTTCGTGAAGCGGAACTTGCCCGTGCGGTCGGTCTCGACCTCGCCGACGTACTCGCCGTTCGAGGTCTCGAGGCGCACGAGGGCGCGCTCGGCCGGCGCGTCGCCGCGCGTGACCCTGACCTGCCCCGTGATGGTTATGGGGATGGGCGGGAGCGAGCGCTGGCGCCGCTGCGCGAGCGCGGAGGGCATGGCCGCGGCGGCGAGCGCGACGGCGAGGGCCGTGTGAATCAAGGCGCGCATGGGAGCTAACCTCCGGGGACGGGAAGTCGTCGGAAGAGAGATTGACGGGGGAGAGGATGAACCAACTTCGCCATTAAAACAAGAGGGAGGGGTCCTCGCCCGAAGCGGTTCCCCCTCCCTTTCCGGTGGCGCGGTGCCGAGCCCTCCTAGAACTCGAAGCGCGCGCCGAGCCGCATGCTGAAGGGCAGGCGGTAGCCCGAAGTCAGGCTGATGGTCGAGGGTTGCAGGAAGTCCGGGTTCTCGGCACCGAGGTCGAGCTCGCGGAACTGGTCGGGGTAGAGGAGCTTGCGGCTGTTCGTGACGTTGAAGAAGTCGGCGATGAGCCGCAGGCTCGTCCTCTCGCCCATCCTTATCGGGTAGTCGGCGTGCAGGTCGAGCTTCGTGTAGAAGGGAGTGCGGCCGAGCTTACCGCGGCCGCCCACCGGCACCTCGCCCGCGTTCAGATAGACGGGGTGTGCGAGGAACTCGCTGATGGGGACGCCCGACTCCATGTGGAGGCCGACGCCGAGATTCAGGCCGCGCAGGCCGCGCCCGCCGAAGCGCGAGCCGCCCTCGCCGAACGTGTAGTTGCCGTAGAAGTTCGCGATGAAGCGGCGGTCGGTGTTGAGCGGGCCGACGGCGAACTGGTCGCCGAGCAGGTTGAAGTCGCCCGCCGTGAAGTCGAAGAGCGAGCTGATGCCGGGGTCGGTCTGCCCGTTGTCGTTGCGCAGGTGGCCCTCGTAGTTGCCGCGAAGCGAGGCGACGCGGAAGTTCGAGAGCATCTGCCACCCGTTCGAGAAACGCTTGTTCAGCTCGAACTCGAAGGCGCGGTAGATGCGCACCGGGTCAACGAAGCCGTCGGGTATGCCGTCGGGCGTGTTCAGGGAGGCGAGGTCGGGGCCTATGCCGGTGGGGCCGAGGCAGACGGCGTTGCCCGGCGTGACTTCCGTGACGAAGACCGCCGAGGCGCCGCCGCCGCCGAAGCAGCCGGCCGGGGCGTTGGTGATGTGGCCGTCGGCGTCGAAGGCGGGCGTGAAGCGTATCTGCTGCACGTTGGTCGCCGCGTCGAGGCGCGAGTTGATGTTGCCTATGAAGTAGGTCTGGCCGAGCCCGGCGTTCGCGGCCTCGGGCGAGAGTATCGCCGCGTCCTCGATGATGCGCTTCAGGCGCCTGTCCTGATAACGAACCGAGAGGACTAAGTTCTTCGGCAATTGCTGCTCGAAGCCGAACAGGTGCTCGTCCGAGAAGCCGAGCTTCGTGCCGGGCGCAATCGCAACGAGGGCCGAGCGCGAGATGTTGCCCGCGCCGGGAACGTTCCCAGACCCGGTGGCGCCCGTCAGGAGGTGCGCCGAGTCAACGACGGGGACGATGGTGCCGCCCGGCCCGAGCCGGACGCGGCGCACCCCGCCCTCGTCAACTGTGAAGTCGGGCGCGAAGCGGAAGCCCGTAAAGTCGAGCTCGCGCGAGAGCGAGCGCTCTGCGGCGTCCAGGGGCAGGAACTCGAAGAAGCGGCCGTAGTTGTACCAGGCTTTCGTCTTGCCCCGGCCGAGCGGGTCAACCGTGACGCCTATGCGCGGCGCCCATTGGCCCGTGAAGCTGTAGGCGTAGCGGTCGCCCGTGGTCTCGTCGGGGCTGCCGACGACGCGCTCCTGCTCGTGGCGCAGGCCGACGAGCACCGACAGGTACTTGTTGATGCGCCAGGTGTCCTGCACGTAGGCCGCGTGGTAGTTGCCGTAGGTGTCGAAGGCCGGCGGGCCGAACTCGCCGCGATAGACCTGGAGCGAGACGGGAACGTCCGTCCCGCGCACGTTCAGGCGCGGGCACAGAGTGCAGGCCTCGCTCTGCGCGCGCAGCCGCCACTGCACGTTGAAGAGCGCGCCGATGGCGTCGGGCGTGCCGCCTATCTCCGTGAGCGGGATGCCGCTGGCGTTGGCGGCCGGGATTGCGTGACGGGGGCCGCTGCGCAGGCGCTGGCCCGAGTAGAGCGAGCGCTGGAACTGATAGCCCAGCCCGAAGGTGTGCGAGCCCCAGAAGTTGGCTACCTTCGTCGTGTCGAAGGTCGCGCGGTAGTTGGTGCTCTGCGTCGGCTCGACGAACCCGATGCCCTGCTGGAAGTAGTTGCCCCTGACGGGGTCAATCGGGAGCCTTATAGCCACCTGGTTCACGTCGGCGTAGCCCGACTCGTCGAAGTGGTTGCGCCCCTGGCTGAACGAGGCGCTCAGCGTCCACGTCGGCGTGAGCGCGCCGTTGTAGCGCAGGGCCGTGTTGCGCGTGCCGAAGTCGAGCCGGCTCATCGCCGTCGTCGTGTCTATGTTGAGCAGCCGGAACGAAGAGAGGTTCGTCTTCGTCGGGTCGCCGAACATGGAGAAGGTGAACTGGTGGCTCGCGCTCGGCGCGTAGTCCATCTTGAAGGCGTAGTTGAGCGTGCGGAAGCGCTGTGCGTGCTCGCCCAGCAGGTTGAAGAGGCCGGAGTTGATCGTGTCGCCGTTGCCGGCCGCCCTGTCCGACTCGTTGGCGGAGACGCCCTCGACTATCTGCCGGCGCACCGTCGGGTTGAACGAGCCGAAGAAGAACAGCTTGTCGCGCGCCCCGGGGACGTAGCCGCCGAAGTCGAAGCCCACGTCGTAGTTCTCCTCCGAGAGGAGCTTGCCCTGCTTGTTGACGCGCACGTCGTCGGCCTGGCGTCGCTCGGCCTCGAACGAGCGCGGGCGCGCGAACCCGTAGAGCGAGCCGTGGTACTCGTTCGTGCCCGACTGCGTGATGATGTTGACGATGCCGCCCTGCGACTGGCCGTACTGCGGCTCGAAGCCGCCCGTCTTGACCTGCACCTCCTTAATAAAAGAGGTGTTGATGCCGGTGCCGAGCGAGCCGTAGGTGCGCGTGAACGTCCCTATGCCGCCGAAGGCCGCGTCCGTGATGTTCACGCCGTCGGCGATGTAGAGGTTGTCGAGCGCCGAGCCGCCCGCGATGGACGGGTTATCGCGCCCGCCGTTAATCGAGTCTGAAGCGCCCGGCGAAAGGTAGAAGAGGCTCGAGACGCTGCGCTGCACGGGCACGTTGTTGAAGAGCTGGTCGCTCAGGTTCTGCCCGACGGCCGTGCTCGAAAGGTCTGCCGCCGCGGCGTCCGTGACGGTCACGACCTCGGAGACCTGGCCCGGCTCGAGCTTCAGGCTGATGGTTGACTCGCGCCCCACGTTGACCTGAACGTTCTCGACGTTCGCGGCCTTGAAGCCGGAAAGCTCCACCCTGACCGCGTACTGGCCCGGCGTGAGGTTGTCAACCTTGTAGAGCCCCTCTTCGTTGGTCGTCGCGGTGCGCGGCGCGCCGAGAGAGGCGCCCGTGACGGTGACGATCGCCGAAGGGACTGCCGCCCCGTTCACGTCCGTTATCGTCCCGCCTATCGAGCCCGTCGTTGACCTGTCCTGCGCGCGGGCGGCGCCCAGAGTGGCGCAGAGCGTCGCGGCGAGCAGGAAAGCTTTAAAAATCGAGGCTCCCCGGCGTCGTAAATCTAAACTTTCGGTTTTCACTTTCTACTCCTTTGTGAAAGAAAATCCTCCCCGTTGAATCGAGCCTAAAGGGCTGGTTTCAGGCTCCTTACAGGCTTGAAGACAAGCGAGCCGAAGGATGGGCAAAGGGGATGCCGGGTGCGCCCGGCGCTGAGTTTGGCCGGGAATCGAGGGGGTGCAATGGCGGGCGTGCCTCCCGAGCATCCGAATCCCCAAATTTTGCGGCCCCGATTTATCCAAATTCCTAAAGCCTCTCGCGGGCGCAAACCTTTGAGCCGGATGAGTTTATGTATTTTTATACGAGCGCTTGAAGCGAGCTTCACAGGGGGCGGGTCAGCGTGCGCCGGGCGTGTACAAGGCGGTGGATGGGGACGGAGGAGCGGGGCTGAGGGCGGGGTTTAGGGCTTATTCAAAAATTTGAAGCCAACTTCAAAAATTCGGTCTGTAAACGTGAATTAGTAGCAGGCGGGGGCGGTGCGGGGCAGCGCGACTTGGCTTGTAAAATGTTCCATGCCTTTAACTTACAATTCAAAAAACTGGGCACGCCGGCCGGTGGCCTTTGAGTTGCATTAGGGAAGCAACGGCAATTCCTAGAAGCCAAACAGTCAATAAACACAAAAACTTGGCGCCTTAAGGCCAGCTAAGTACAACGAAAGGAATAAGCATGAGAACTCCCATACGAATCTTTACGGTGTTTGCGTTGCTGCTCTCGCTCGTGGTGGGCGCGGCGGCGCAAACGACCACGACGGGTTCGATTGAGGGGACGGTGGTTGACGTCAACGGCGCCGCGGTGCCGGGCGTCGTCGTGACCGCGACGCGCGCCGGCGGCCGCTCGCAGACCGCGACGACCAACGACGAAGGCATCTACCGTCTGTCCAACCTTGAGCCGGGCCGCTATACGGTCACGGTCGAGGCAGCCAAAGGCTTCGGTCGCTTCGAGCAGGCCGACATCGAGGTCAACCTCGGTAGAACTTCGAACTTAACGGTCAGCCTGCGCCCGCAGGGCGCCGCCGAGACCGTCGAGGTCACGGCCAGCTCGGGCGCGGCCGTTGACGTGACTACCAACACGACTGGCACGAACGTCTCGACCGAGCAGTTCTCGAACTTCCCGACGCAGCGCACCGTGCAGTCGCTCTACACGATCGCGCCGACCGTCTCGCGCTCGGGCCTTCGCGACGCCTCGGGCCGCGACCGCGACCCGTCGGTGGCGGGCTCCTCGGGCCCCGAGAACAACTACATCCTCGACGGCGTGCAGGTGACCGACCCGGCCTTCGGCGGCTCGGGCGCGAACCTCCCCTTCGAGTTCGTCCAGGAGATCGAGATCAAGACGGGCGCCTACGGCGCCGACATCGGCAAGTCCACGGGCGGCGTCTTCAACGTCATCACCAAGTCCGGCACCAACGAGTTCCGCGGCGACGTGTTCGGCTACTTCACGACGAAGGGCCTTGTGCGCGAGGTCAAGAGCTCGGCCATCCCCTTCACGGGCTCGGCGCCGAACGGCTTCTCCGAAGTCGACGCCGGCTTCGACATCGGCGGCCCCATCGTCAAGGACAAGCTCTGGTTCTTCGGCGCCTTCAACCCGCAGCGCCGCGAGAACTTCTTCCTGACGCAGACCTTCCAGGACGAGGTCAACAACGAGATAAAGACGCCGTTCTACGCCGGGAAGATTACCTGGGGCATCAACCAGAGCCACACGTTCACCTTCTCGACCTTCGGCGACTTCACGACGCAGGAGGGCTTCCTGTTCGGCCAGAGCGGCTTCGGCGCCAGCGAGCTGCCGTTCCGCGGCAAGACCGAGACGGGCGGCTCCAACTACGCCTTCCGCCTGAACTCGACCTTCACGCCGAACTTCATCGGCGAGTTCTCCGCCGGCCTGCACTTGCAGCGCGCCAACACGATCCCGGAGGACGCCGACCGCAGCCTGATCACCGACCGCTTCGCCGTGCTGCGCAACGGCGCGGTGCTCACCCCGGTCGAGACCAACGTCACGCTCTCGAACGGCCTGCGCGCCGCGTTCGTCAACGGCACCGGCGGCACCATCCAGCGCAACTTCGTGCGCCAGGGCTTCGGCCTGCAGTCCGACCAGGACCGCAACCGCTACGAGATCGGCGCGCGCATGCAGAACATCTGGGGCAAGCACACGTTCAAGTACGGCTTCGAGGCCAACCAGAACATCTACCGGATTAACACCCTCTCGACCGGGCCGGAGCTGACCTTCACGGGCGACCCGAGCCTGCCGCCGCTGCTCTCGCGCATCGAGAACCGCTTCGCGGTCTTCCGCGTCGAAGGCAGCACGCTCATCGTCCCCGACGAGACGCGCCGCGCGCGCGCCCAGCAGGTGCTCGACGAGGGCGGGTTCGCCGGCCAGGGCATCACGAGCGTCGCCATCGGCACGGTCAGCCTGACCAACCTCGTCAACCCGTTCCTGTTCCTCGACGTGGTTCGCGTCCGCGACTTCCGGCTCAACACCGGCGACGATCAGACGACGACCTCCGTCCAGAGCTTCTACTTCCAGGACGACTGGAAGCTGACGCGCAACCTCCAGCTCAACCTCGGCCTGCGCTGGGACTTCCAGCAGGCCAAGTCGATTGAGGGCGCCGAGGGCGTCAACTACTTCAACCTGAACGACTTCAAGAGCAACACGCAGCCGCGCCTCGGCTTCATCTGGGACTTCACGGGTGAGGGCCGCGGCAAGGTGTTCGCCAACTACGCGCGCTTCCTCGAGACGCCGATCCCGCTCGACATCAACGTCCGCGCCTCGGGCAACAACATTCAGACGGACTGGAACATCAACGTCAGCCGCCTGAACGCGCCCTCCGGCTCGGCCGTGCTGCTCAACTTCGGCAACCTCGGCAACCACCCGACGCCGACCGACCCCGGCATCAAGCCGCAGACGGTTGATGAGTACACTGCCGGCATCGAGTGGGGCCCGGCCAACATGCGCGACCTCTCGTTCGGCTTCCGCGGCATCTACCGCGCGCAGGACGAGGTCATCGAGGACGGCTCGTTCGACGACGGCGGCCACTACTTCCTCTTCAACCCGGGCCGCCGCGGTTCGGACGGCGAAGTGACGACGGAAGACCTGGCCTGTAGCGACCCGGCCATCGGTTGCTTTGGCCCGGCCCGCCGCTACTACCGCGCGCTCGAGTTCACGGCCACGAAGCGCTTCTCGAACAACTACCAGTTCATCGCTTCCTACGTCTTCTCGAGCCTGATCGGCAACTACGAGGGCCTGTTCCGCAACGACAACGGGCAGTCCGACCCGAACATCACTTCGCTGTTCGACCTCGTCAGCCTGCTCAACGGCATCTACGGCCGGCTCCCGAACGACCGCCCGCACCAGTTCAAGTTCGACGGCAGCTACCGCTGGCCGTTCGGGCTGCTGACGAGCGCCTCGTTCCGCGCCCAGTCGGGCATACCGTTCAACGCGCTCATCCCGCACCCGCTCTACGGCGACAACGAGGGCTTCGCGGTCCCGCGCGGCACGGCGGTCAACCCGATAACGGGCAAAACCCGCACGCCGACGACCTACAACCTCGACCTCGGCGCCTACTACCCGATCCAGTTCGGCGAGAACCGCCAGCTCCGGTTCCAGCTCGACTGGTTCAACGTGACGAACGCTCAGCGCGCCATCCGCCAGGACGAGACGCTCCGCATCAACAGCGGCGCGCCCGGCGTGGCGGCGGTGCCGAACCCGTTCTACGGCAACGGGACGATCTTCCAGTTCCCGTCGGCGCTCCGCCTGGGCGTCAAGTTCCAGTTCTAAACTGATTCCTTCACCCGCCCCCGGGCGCGTGAAAGGCTCGAAGGGGGGGGCGTCAAGATTCGCGCCCCTCCCCTTTCTTTTTTGTGCTATTCTTCCCCTCGCCCGAATCCTCCATACAAACGCATGTCTCCCAGACTGGCACGCACCGTTCGGAAGGGGTAGTTCTCATGTTATTGCGAAAGGCTCGCGCCCTGACGAGGGCGTTCTGGCCGTACCTTTCGGCCCCGCTCCTCGCCCTCCTAGCTTCGGCCGCCGCCGCCACTACTGCCCCGGCCCAGGTCGGCGGCATTGACCCGTCGGGGACGGGCGGCAGGCACTCCGTGCAGGGGCGCCTGATGTCGCCCGCCGGCACGCGCACCGACCTGCGCCTGAAGGTGAGGCTGGAGAGCACGGGCTTCGGCGACCTCTGGGTCTACTCGGATGCGAATGGGTACTTCAAGTTCCAGTCGCTCAAGGCCGGCACCTATACCATCATCATCGAAGGCGGCGACTACTTCGAGACGCACAGGGAGAACGTGTTCATCGAGCCGGGGAACGTCTCCTCCAGGCGCGGCACCGCCGGCGTCCCCATCTCGCGCCCCATCACGCTACAGATTTACCTGCGGCCGAAGCGGGACGAGGCGCTCGCCAACCTCGCCAGGCCCGGAGTCATCAACGCCGCGCTCGCCTCCGTCCCCAAGCCGGCGGCCGACCTCTACCAGAAGGCCCTCGCCGCCGAGCGCAGGGGCGACAACTCCAAGGCCATAGAGCACCTGAAGGCGACCGTCCAGCTCCACCCGGACTTCCCGCTGGCCCTGAGCAAGCTCGGCGTGCTCTACCTGGTGGAGAAGCAGCCCGAGAAGGCCGCGGATTCCCTGCGCTCGGCCCTTAAACTGATGCCCGACGACTACGTGACGCTCCTCTCCTACGGCCGCGCCCTCTTCGACCGCGCGCAGTTCGCCGAGGCCGAGGAGCAGTTCCGCAAGGCCGCCCGGAAGAACAACGCCTCGCCCTCGGCCCACTTCTACATAGGGCTCATCATGCTCAAGCGCCGCGACCTGGACGGCGCCGAGCAGCAGCTCAGGAAGGCCGTCGAGCTCGGCGGCAACCAGATCGCAATCGCCCACTACTACCTGGGCGGGATTTACTGGGACAGGCGCGCCTACGCGCGGGCCGCCGACGAGCTCGAAACCTACCTTCGGCTAACCCCCGAGGCCCAGGACGCCCCGCGCATACGCGCCACCATCAAGGAGCTGCGCGGTAAGAAGTAGCCCGACCGGAAACCAAATTTCCGTATTCAATCCAAAAAATTGGACTAAAATTTCCGTCCCCTGCCCCCGGCCCGCCGGCTAATTTCCGCCGCCGCAAGGGCTTTACGCACTCGCCCGCCGCCCGCGCCACTCGGCACAAATTTTGCGAACCTCTGAGCCGGTAACTTCTCAAACGTGGTAGGGCGAGCACCGCGAGTGCTTCTTTCGCCCGCCACCCTAAACAAAACGCGCCGTGACAGCTCGTGCCCGCGCCGCCTCTAGGAGGGAGTAGAGTGAGGCACACGGAACATTCTTCGGTCACAAGCCCGGACGGCGCACCCGCCCGCCTTCTACACAGACGTAACGGAGGAGAAGCCTTATGCTCAGACGGATTTTCGACCCCAGAGTTTGGCCGGTGCTCGCCCTGGCCGCCTTCGCCTTCCTGTCCGCCGCCGCGCCCGCGCACGCGCAACTGACGCGCGGCTCCATCTCTGGCACCGTGCGCGACGAGTCGGGCGCGGTCGTCCCCGGCGCCGAGGTCAGAATACTCGACCCCAGGACGAACACGTCGCGTAGCGCGACGACCGACGACAACGGCTACTACCGCGTCGGCGCGCTCGACCCCGGCAGCTACAGCGTCATCGTGGAGCGCGCGGGCTTCGCGAAGGTCGAGAACCGCGAGGTGGTCGTGCAGGCCGCGCTCGACACGACCTTCGACGTCGCCCTCAAGGTCGGCAACGTCACCGAGGTCGTCAACGTCACGACGCAGTCCGAGGGCATCGCGCTCAACAAGACGAACCCGACCATCGGCCTGAGCGTCGGCAAGGAGTTGATCGTTGACCTGCCGCTCTCGGCCGCCCGCGACGTGAACCAGCTAGCCCTTCTCTCGCCCAACGCCTTCCCCGCGCCGGGCTCCTCCGGCATATCCGTCAACGGCCAGAGGGCGCGCAACAACAACTTCACAATTGACGGCACGGACAACAACGACATAAGCGTCACCATCCCGACCTCGGAAATCTTCCCCGAGGCCGTCGGCGAGTTCCAGGTCTTGACGAACGCCTACTCGGCCGAGTTCGGGCGAAACTCGGGCGCGCAGATAAACGTCATCACGCGCTCGGGCGGCAACGACTTCCACGGCGACGTGTTCCACTTCTACCGCGGCGCGAAGCTCAACGCGCTGTCCAACATCGAGAAGCAGGCGGGCCTGACGCGCCCGACCCAGTTCGTCCGCAACCAGTTCGGCTTCGCCGTCGGCGGCCCGCTGCACCTGCCGCGCTTCGGCGAGGGAGGCCCCGCGATAATCAGCGGCAGGGACAGGACGTTCTTCTTCGTCGGCTTCCAGGAAGACCTCATACGCCAGAGCGTGCTGGGCGGCACGGTCAGGATACCGACGCCCGCCGGCTTCGCCGCGCTCCAGGGCGTGCCGCTGCGGCCCGCGACCTCGACGCGGCCCGCGCAGTCCGCGGCGAGCCGCGCGGCCGTCCTCAGCTCGCTCTCCTTCCTCAACCAGGTCTACCAGAACAACCCGGTCTTCACCAGCGTCAACACGACGGCCGCCGTAATCAACGGCGTCCCCATCGAGACCGGCAACGTCCGCCTGACGCGCCCGCGCGACGACGACGGCTTCAACTACATCATGCGGTTCGACCACAAGTTGACCGAGAACGACAACCTCACGTTCCGCTACTCGCGCGACGCCTCCTACAGCAGCAACCTCACGAGCAACACGACCTTCGGCCCCATCTTCTCGGCGCGCCAGGACATCATTGACCAGAACATGGCCCTGAGCCTGACGCACGTCTTCGGCCCGCGGGTGCTCAACGAGTTCCGCGGCTCCTACGTCCGCCGCAACCTCGCCTTCCCCGAGAACGACCCCACGACGCCCACGACCACCATCACGGGCTTCTTCACCATCGGCGGGCTGTCGAACTTCCCGCAGGGGCGCATACAGAACAGCTACCAGTTCCAGGACATCGTGAGCGTGCTGATGGGGCGCCACGCCATGAAGATAGGGGCCGACATCCGCCACATACACCTCTTCAACCAGGCGGCCTTCGACACCAAAGGCACCTTCGCCTTCTCGAACTTCGCCAACTTCGTCAACAACATAGGCACCTCCTACCAGCAGGCGCTACAGGTAGCCTCCTTCGACGCCCGCCAGTGGCAGCAGTATTACTTCTTCCAGGACGACTGGCGCGTCACGCCCAACTTCACCCTCAACCTCGGCCTGCGCTACGAGACCTCGAACAACCCGTTCGGCTTCTTCGGAGCGCGCGACACCGAGTCGCTGAACGCGCTCGTCCCCGGCCCCGTCCCGCGCGACACGAACAACTGGGCGCCGGTCATAGGCTTCAACTACAGCCCGAGGTTCGAGGGCGACGGCCTCCTCGCGCGCTTCTTCGGCGACGGCCGCACGGCCATACGCGGCGGTTACCGCGTCAACTACGACGTGCTCTTCTACAACATCCTGACCGTCAACGCGTCGAACTACCCGCGCGTCGTCGTGCCGCGCCAGGACAACCCGGTTGACCTCTTCCCGTCGGTCACGCCGCTCTCCGGCTCGGCCGTCTTCAACCCGCTCGCCACCTACGTCAACACGCCCGAGGACTCCGTCACGCCTTACGCCCACATCTACAGCCTGAGCGTGCAGCGCGAGTTCGGGCGCAACTACGTGCTCGAGGTCGGCTACAGCGGCAGCGCCTCGCGCGCGCAGATCAACCAGCTACAGGCCAATAACGCGACGCTCAGCGCGGCGCAGGCGGCGACCGTCATCGCCACGGGCGACCCGCTCTCGATACCGACCGTGCAGCAGCGCCGCCAGTTCCCGCAGTTCGGCCCGCGCGTGCTGATAGCGACGACGGCAGAGGCCAACTACAACGCCGGCTTCGCCTCCTTCAACCGCAGGCTCGGCGGCGAGGGCTTCATGCGCAACTTCCAGTTCAGCGCCGCCTACACCTTCAGCAAGCTGATGAGCAACAACGACGAGTCGCTCGGCGTCGCCGACATCACCGCCGGCTCGCCTCAGATACCGCAGGACTTCACCAACATTGACGCCGAGTGGAGCGTCTCGGCCTTCGACCGCACGCACCGCCTCGTCGTCAGCTACCTCTACGAGACGCCCACGCCCGGCTTCGCGAAGGGCAACGCGCTCCGCCACCTCTTCGGCGGGTGGCAGATCACAGGCTCGACCGCCGGCACGTCGGGCCAGCCCTTCTCGATCCTCACCGGCGTTGACACGAACGGCAACGGCGCGGGCGGCGACCGCCCGAACGTCAATCCGAACGCGCCGCTCACCCCCGACCCCGACACGGGGAACCTCCGCACCTTCACCGCGCCGGGCCGCTACCTCGTCCCGCGCAACGCTTCGGGCGCGATACTCACCTTCAGCATGCCGAACGGCGGCGGCAACCTCGGCAGGAACACCCTGCGCGCCCCGGCCTTCTGGAACACCAACCTCGGCATCCAGAAGCGCTTCTACCTCGGCGAGGTCACGCGCTTCGCCATTCGCGCCGACCTGCTGAACGCCTTCAACCAGGACAACTTCGGCATCCCGGTCAACAGCCTCAGCAGCGCCGACTTCGGCAAGAACCTCAACAACTTTGGCAACCGCTCCATCACCGTGGGCTGGAAGTTCACCTTCTAGCCTGCGGCCCGCACGGAAAGGGGGGCGGCCTTCGTCGGGCCGCCCCCCTTTACTTTTCGCGCGTCGGAAACTTGTAGGGGGCCGGCCGACCGCCTGTGGTAGAATCCGCTGCCCCAGAAGAGGTATTTAATGATGAGCACAGCCCGATCTTTCCTTCGCCCCCTTTCAGCCCGACTACTCCTCGCGCCGCTCGGCGCCCTCCTCCTTCTCTCGCCCCTGGCGGCCCCGGCGCGCGCCCAACGCGCTACGCGCGACTTGCGCGGGTCGGGGGGCGTGCAGGTCAACGTCAAGAGTTTCGACCAGCGGGACGCAATCACCGGCGCGGAGGTCTCGCTGGTGGCCGCGGGCCGGGGGGA
>DASPKR010000734.1:0-3874 GCA_035627975.1 Pyrinomonadaceae bacterium
CATGTCGAAGGTCTCGCGCTCGTGCCAGTTGGCCGTGCGCCAGACGGTCGTGACGGTCGGGACGTGCGTGTCCTCCTGATTGAGGAGGACTTTCAGGCGCATGCGGTGGTAGCGCTTGGTCGAGAAGAGGTGGTAGTTGACCTCGAAGCGGGGCTCCTCCTCTGGGCCTCGGTCGGCGCCGCAGAGGTCTGCGAGCATGTCGAACTCGAATCCGGGCGCGGTCTTTAGGTGGGCGCAGACTTCGGCGATGTGCTCGCGCGGGACTATGAGCGTCAGCTCGCCGAACGCCTCGACCGAGTCGGTGAACCAGCCCTCGTGCTCGGCGCGCAGGGCAGAGACCAGCTCGGCCGGCGGCAACGGGTAAGTCGCCCGCCTCGCCGCGGGCGCAACTTCCTTCTCGCGCTCGATGTCCTGTGACATAAAAGAAGCTTTCAGCAATCAGCTTTCAGCAATCAGCTATAAGTCAGCAACCGATGTTGAGCTGACTGCCGAAAGCTTTATGACGAACGGCGGCGCTCGTGGCGCGAAGCTATCGTGTAGGGGCGCGAAGGGTATTCCTGGGCCGCGGCCTCGTTCGTGGCCGAGACGCCCGTTGCGGGGAGCGTCCCCGGCGGCACGGCCTCGACAGCCTCGGAGGGGGGGACGTCTTTGCGGTCGCGCAGCGACTCCTTCATCACCTTGTCCTGGAGCATCATCACCGCGTGGATGAGCATCTCGGGGCGCGGGGGGCAGCGCGGGATGTAAACGTCCACGGGGACGATCTTGTCAACGCCCTGGACGATGGCGTAGTTGTCGAAGACGCCGCCCGAGGTGGCGCACGCGCCCATCGAGATGACCCACTTCGGCTCGGGCATCTGGTCGTAGATGCGCCGCAGCACCGGCGCCATCTTCCTCGACACGCGGCCCGAGACGATCATCACGTCGGCCTGCCGGGGGCTCGCGCGGAAGACCTCGGAGCCGAAGCGCGCGAGGTCGTGGCGCGAGTCCGTCGTAGCCATCATCTCAATCGCGCAGCAGGCCAGCCCGAACGTCGCCGGCCAGAGCGAAGACTTGCGCGCCCAGTTCACGAGCGCGTCGAGCCTCGTGGTTATGATGTCGGGCAGCGCCTCGGCGATGACGTTGTCTAAGCCCATAAAGCCTCCCTCACGGCCCTCACGCGGCCCGCGCAGGCACGCCCGTCGAGCCGGCCGTCCGGCCTCTGCGCTGCCGCGCCTCGGCTTTGGCGAGCGCGCGCCCCTCGGCCTCGGCCTCGGCGCGGGCCCGCTCGCCCCACTCGAACATGCCCTTCTTCAGAATATAGACGTAGCCGACGAGCAGCAGCGCCACGAAGATCATCATCTCGACATAGACGAGCGTGCCGAGCCCCTCGCCCGTCAGCTTCCTGAAGACGACGGCCCAGGGCATCAGGAATATCAGCTCGATGTCGAAGAGTATGAAGATCATCGCGACGAGGTAGAACTTCACGGAGAAGCGCTCGCGCGCAGAGCCCACGGGGTCTTTGCCGCACTCATAGGGCATCGTCTTCGTGCGCGTTGCCTTGCGCTGGCCGACGAACTGCGAGAGCAGCACGTTGCCGACGGCGAAGCCGCCCGCGACCAGCAGCATCAGCAAGATGGGCAAGTAATCGGACAGGCTGAACACACTTACCTCCCGTCAGCTTCCGCTGAAAAGGGCGGGCCTCCGCCTCCCCCGCGTTAGTTTGAGAATCATGGTACAAAGTAATCCTAGTCCAGACTGCCAGGGGTGTCAAGGCTCGCCCGCCGGGCCGGAAAGCCCCGTTTTGCAAGGAGATTGACCGACTTCAGCCCAGCGTGCTACTGTGAATTTGCCCCCTGCCGAGGAGGCCATTCTTCCTCGGCCACGCCACCCGCTAGAAGCTCCCTATCGGCACTCTCAGGTGATTACAGGGTTCAATACAGACATTGAGCACGGCGGCACTACGTACCACGTCCAGACCGAGGACAAGGGATTGGATTCGCCGCTGATACTCTCGCTCGTCTATGTCGGCGGGGCCATCATCGCCAGCAAGCGCACGCACTACGAAGACCTCATTGAATCCGGGTTCGACGAGAAAAAGCTTGCCGAGAGGTTACAGCGCCAGCACAAGCTCATCTGCGCCGCCATACGCTCGGGCCGCGTCGAAGAGCTTAAAAAAATGGGAGGCGAGCCGCGCGGCGCCGACGGCAGGAAGAAGGGCTCGAAGAAGGCGCAGCCCGACATCGTTGAGGAGCCGGCCCCCGCGCCGCCTCCCCTCATCTTCGAGGCGGAGGCCGAGACAGTCGGCGCACCGGCCCTGGTCGCGCCCCTCGACATTGAGATAGAGAGGGACGCGCACAGTTGGTTCGCCTCGATGCCGCAGCCGACGGCGCCTGCCCCACCCGCCCCGCCGCCTGCAGCGGAGGAGCCGGCGGTCGAGGCGCTCTACGACGACGCCGTAGAGATTCTCGAGCCCGAGATAATCATAGAGGACGAGGCGTCCGAAGAGCTTTACCTGACTCTGCTCGACGACGACGGCGAGTTCCGCGCCGGGCAGCTCGCGACCATAAGAATTCACGTCGGGCGCGGGCAGTACGGGCAGAGGCCCGTGGCGGCGGCGAACATCACCGTCAAGGTGCTCGGCACCTCCTTCCGCCCGCTCATCGTCACGACAAAGACGGACGAAGAAGGGCTCGCCGTGGTGCGTGCGCTGCTTCCGCGCTTCACATCCGGGCGCGCCGCCATCATCATACGGGCCGCGGACGGCGAAGACGTGGCCGAGATGCGACGCATCATCCAGCAGGCTTAAGGGGGGATGCTTTCTGACGATCAAGGTCAACGGAGAGGCGCGGGAGGTTGAGGAGGGCGCGACGCTTCATTCCCTGGTCGAGGCGCTCGGGCTCGCGCCCGAGCGGCTGGCCGTCGAGCTGAATTTCGAGGTAGTGCGCCGTGCGGACTGGCCCGCACGGCGGCTCCGCGAGGGCGACAGCGTCGAGATCGTCCACTTCGTCGGTGGCGGCCGCGGGGCCGACGGGTGAAGAGCCTCGGGGATTTCTCTTTGCGCGCCGTCGGGTGTAAATTCGATGTGCGCCGGAACGCAATCATCCTTGAAAGAGAAATCATCCCGAATGTCAACGGCAACTCAGACTCACGCAGAAACCTTCCAGGTAGGCGGCCGCGCCTTCGCGTCGCGCCTCATCGTCGGTACTGGGAAGTACCGCAGCCATGAAGAGATGAAGGCCGCGCACCGTGCCTCGGGCGCCGAGATGGTGACGGTAGCGGTGCGCCGCGTCCCGCTCGACCGCAAGACCGAGTCCTTCCTCGACCACCTCGACCCGCGCATGACTATCCTGCCGAACACGGCCGGGTGCTACACGGCCGAGGAGGCGGTGAGGACTGCGCGGCTCGCCCGCGAGGCTTTGCAGACCGACCTCGTCAAGCTCGAAGTCATAGGCGACCAGACGACGCTCTTCCCCGACAACGAGCAGACGCTTGAGGCCGCGCGCGTGCTGGTGCGCGAGGGCTTCACTGTGCTGCCCTATTTCACTGACGACCTCATCATGGCGAAGAAGCTGCTCGACGCTGGATGCGCGGCCGTGATGCCCCTGGCCGCGCCCATAGGCTCTGGCCTCGGCGTGCAGAACCCAGCGAACCTGCGCATCATGCGCGAGCAGTTGCCCGACGCGCTCATCATCGTTGACGCTGGCGTAGGCACCGCGAGCGACGCGGCCGTGGCGATGGAACTCGGCGCCGACGCCGTGCTGATGAACACGGCCATCGCCGAGGCCAAAGACCCCGAGCGGATGGCTAAGGCCATGCGCCTCGCGGTCGAGGCCGGGAGGCTCGCGTACCTCGCGGGCCGTATGCCGAAGCGGCTCTACGCGAGCGCGTCGAGCCC
>DASPKR010000735.1:0-5580 GCA_035627975.1 Pyrinomonadaceae bacterium
GACGTGCGGGTGGCGGCGCACCATCTTCGCGTGTATCTGGCCGGTCACGTCGTCGATGGTGAACTCGCCGCGCTCCGAGGCGACCTGCGCGTAGAAGATGATCTGGAAGAGCAGATCGCCCAACTCAGCGCGCAGTTCGGCGGGCCTCCCTTCGCGCGCGGCCTCGACCGCCTCGAAGGCCTCGTAGGCTTCTTCGAGCAGCATTGGGGCGAGCGTCGCGTAGGTCTGCTCCCTGTCCCAGGGGCAGCCGTCGGGCGAGCGCAGCCGCCGCATAAGCGCGACGAGGTCGTCGAATGTCTTAGGCATGCGCCAATCCTAGCACGGAACGCGGCGGGGCCGGCCCCGGCGCGCGGGCCGCCCGCACGCACCCGCGGGAACTGTCGGGCGGGGCGCAACGCGCGGGCGGCATTTTGCATCTATATCCGGATATCTCTGTATTTTCCGGGAGGCCCGGCGCACAGTCTAAGGCGCGACCGCCGGAAGACAGGCTTCCTCACATTCTGGGGGGCAATCCGTTAAGCACAAAGTAAGGTACACGCCGGCGCCCGGAGGGCTTGCGCGTCGGTTTAGGCGGAGACTTGCGCCCCGACTTCGACAAGGTGGATTACATGAGTCAGATACATTACTCGCTCTCATCAAGGCTATTTCTGCGACTCGTCCTTGTCGGAGCTTTCTCCCTCGCCGCGGCCCTCTGGTGGGCAGGCAAAGTGGGCCACTCCGCCGCCCCTGTGGCGGCCGCGGCGCCGCAGATCACTTCGCTTTCGGCGGCCGCGGCGACGCGCAGCGGGCGGCTCCTCATTAACGGCACCGGCTTCGGCGCGACGCAGAGCGGCGGCCGCGTCGAGATCGGAGGCGTGAAGGCGCACGTCTCGCGCTGGAGCGACACGCTCATCTCCGCTTACGTCGCGGAGGCCACCCCGACCGGCAGCGCCTCCGTGCAGGTCTTTAGCGGCGGCGGGGCTAGCAACACGGCGCCGTTGGAGGTCACTGTGCGCCCGGCCGCGGCCGACCGCATCAAGTGGCGCTTCACGATGGACGCCGACTACGCCGTCACGCGCCCGGCGCTCGGCGCCGACGGCACCATCTACGTCAACGACGTCAGCGGCGCCCTCTACGCGCTCACCCCCAACGGCGCGCTGAAGTGGATTTACCGCGCGGGCCTGCGCGGCGGCTACGGCCCCGTCACGGTCGGCGGGGACGGCACGATCTACGTCGCCTCGCTCGTGGACAAGCCGGACGGCACGCTCGGCAGCGTCGGCGCCATCCACGCCGTGCGCCCCGACGGCACGGAGAAGTGGGTCTTCAACCAGACGAATGGCATGATAGTCGCCGGCCCGAACGTCGGCCCCGACGGCAATATCTACGCCGTCACCGAATACGGCATCGGCCTGTTCGCGCTCTCGCCCGCCGGCAACCTGCTTTATCAGCGCGGGAGGTTCTTCGAAGACCCCCCGTCGGTGTGGGGCCAGGAGATCGTCTTCGGCCCGGCCGCGATGTACTTCGGGTTCGACGGGCAATCGAAGCTTCACTCCTACAGCCTCGGCGGCGACTGGCGCTGGAGCGTCCCGGCCCTCGCCGCCGGCGTCGGCGCCTCGTTCCAGGCCGCCGTCGGCCCTAACGGGAACATTCACGTCAGCACGCCCTCCGGGACACTGACCGCCTACGACCCGCAGGGCAGGCAGGTTTGGAACTTCAACGAGTCCCCCAACAACCTTATCTCGGCCCCCTTTGTCGGCCCCGACAACGCCGCCTACATGGTGCGGAACGGCGGGGTGCTGCACGCCCTGAACCCTACGGGGACGACCAAGTGGCGCTTCTCCGAGGGGACTCAGCTCTACGACCCGGCCGCCAGCCCCGCGAACGACCTGGTCTTCATGGGCGGGCGCAACTCTAACAGCGGTTTGAGCTTTTTCCAGGCCGTCAGCACCGCCGACGGCCAATCGCTCTGGAAGGTGCTGCTGGCGCACGAGCCGGGCTTCGGCGACTACGGGCAGATACTCCCCGTCTCGCGCCCGCTCTTCTCGGCCGACGGCCAGACGGCTTACATCGCATCCGACATTCTGGGCGGCGGCTCGACCAACGCCTACTCATACTTCTACGCCGTGGGCACCGCGCCGGACGGTACCGTGCCCAACACCGCGCCGAGCGTCCGCATGACCGGCCCCGTCCAGAGGGAGAGCTTCCCGCACCTCTCGGACATCACGATGACGGCCGACGCTTCGGACGCCGAAGGCCACGTCGCGAAGGTCGAGTTCTACCTCAGCGGGCGCGGCACGGCGAAGCTCGTCGGCACCGACACGACCGCGCCCTACAGCGCCGTCGCCGAGGACGTGCCCGGCGACAACTACGCCCTCTACGCCGTCGCCTACGACGACAAGGGGCTGAAGACGCAGTCCGATTTGCGCTACATCTACGTCAGCTACTGGCCGCCGACGGCGGAGCTGACGAGCCCGGCCAACGGCGGGTGGTTCCCGGCCGGGTCGGACGTGACGCTGACCGCGCAGGCTGACCTGCGCGACGGCCGCATCTCCAAGATGGAGTTCCTCAAGCTGACCCCGAACGCGGAAATTATCTGCACGGTGACGGCGCCGCCCTACACCTGCGTCTGGCGGGGCGTGCCCGCGGGCGTCCACACCGTCTTCGTGCGCACGTTCGACGAGGGCACACAGTACTTCAACTCCGAGCGCGTCACCTTCGCCGCCGGCGACGGGCACACGGCGCGCCACCAGATCGGCGGGCGCGCTTCGGAGCCCGACGGCAAACCCATCGCGGGCGCGACCGTCTGGCTGGAGCGCTACGGCCGCAAGCAGCCGATGACCTTCACCACCACGACGACCGACGCCAACGGCCGCTTCAACTTCGCCGGGCTCGAGCCGAACTACAGCTACGACGTTGACGCGTACCACCCGGAGTTCAGCATCGGAATGGTGCCGGTGAACGGCCTTCAGGGTCTGGTCGCCGACGTGGCGGTCGAAATGATCGGCGGGCGGCCCGAGCCGCGCCCGGCGGGCGGCCCGCCCGTCGCCTGGGCCTCCTACTACGGCTCGCCCGAGGGGAGCCTCGACGGCGTCACGCTCCTCGCGCTCGACGGCCAGGGCAACACCCTCGTCACCGGCCTGACGGGCTGGAACTTCTCGGTCGTCAAGTACGACCCCGCGGGCCGGCGGCTCTGGGCGCGCGTCTTCGACGGCGGCGGGCGCTACCAGGCCACGGTCTATGACATCGCTGCGGACGCGGCCGGCAACGTCTTCGTCACGGGCGCGTACTGGGGCGGCACGGCGCAAGAGCGCAACTGGGTCACCATCAAGTACGACGCGGCCGGCAACGAGCTTTGGCGCCGGACTTACGACGGCCCTTTGAGCATGACCGAGTACCCCTGCGCCCTGGAGGTGGACGCGGCGGGCAACCTCTACGTGGTCGGCGAAGGCGGGGACGCGTTCGACGGCGGCCGCTCCGTCACGACCATCAAGTACGACCCCGCCGGCAACGTCCTCTGGAAGCGCGACGAGGTCGGGAGGTATGCGAAGGACGTGAAGCTCGACGCCGCGGGCAACGCCTACGTCGCCGGCGTGAGCGGCGGCCGCGTCAGCGTCTTCAAGTACGACCCCAACGGCAACCTCCTCTGGCGGTACGCCCACTCGACCGGCGCGGCCGACGAGCGGGCCGATACCATGAGCCTACACCTCGCGGGCGACGGCGGCGTTTACGTCCTCGCCGACATCTCCGACACCAGCTCGCCCTCGGCGAGCGGCTACGAGCCGGCCGTGCTCAAGGTCAACGGCGCGGACGGCCAGTTCAGGTGGGTCTCGCACCTCTCGCGCAAGGACGGCCAGAGGCTCAGCATCGCCACCTACGCGATGGACGTTGACCCCGCGGGCAACTCTTACGTCACGGGCATACAGAAGTACAATACGGACGCCAACGTGGACGCCTTCACGATGAAGGTCGGCGCGGCGGACGGCGCGGTGCAGTGGATGAGCCTCTACGCCGAGCCGGCCGGCGGCGGGTACGCCTCCCGCTGGAACGCCGACAACAACATCGCGGTGGACGCCCAGGGGAACGCCTACGCCTACTTCACCTCGCAGCGCGCGGACGACGACGACGTGGCCGTCGTCAAGTACCGCACGGACGGGACGCGCGAGTGGGTTCACCTTTTCGACAACCCGCACCACACGGGCGACTCGTCGAACTACCTGTTCGGCAACGGCCGCAACATCCTGGTTGACGCGCGCGGCGACATATACTTCACCGGCGACTCCCAAGTCCCCGGCCACAGCCTCGACTTCGTCACGGTCAAGCTCGCCGTCTCGTCCGCCGGGGCGACCCCGACGCCCACACCTACTCCGACGCCGGCGCCCGTCACCCACGCCGTCACGGGCAAGGTGACGATAGACGGCTCGCCCGCCCCGGGCGTCAACGTCGCGCTCGGCGGCGACCAGACGGCCACCGCCCAGACGGACGCCGAGGGCAACTACTCCTTCGCGGGCCTCGCGCAGCACGGCAACTACACCGTCACGCCCTCGTTGGACGGCTACGACTTCACGCCCGGCATGGCGGACTTCACCTCCCTGACCGGCGACAGCACCGCCGACTTCAGCGGCACGACCAAGGTCGTGAGGCCGAGCGTGGGGATGCAGTACTACCCGCTGCCGCACCCCGTCCGCCTGCTCGATACGCGCGCGGGCGAGCCCGCCTGCGTCAACCCCGGCGCGCCGTTCGCCGCCGGCTCGACGAGCAAGATAGTCGCGCAGCGCACCTGCTCGGGACTGACCATCCCTGCCAACGCCGAGTCCATCGTCGGCAACGCGACGGTCGTCAACAACAAGAGCAAGCAGCCCGGCTACGTGACCCTGTTCCGCGGCGGCACGGCGCGGCCCACGGTCTCGTCCATCAACTACGCCGGGATGCAGGTGATCTCGAACGCCTTCACCGTGGGCCTGGGCGAGGGCGGCACCTTCAGCGCCTACGCGCACTCGACGACCGACATGATCGTGGACGTGACGGGCTACTACGCGCCGCCTGGCGCCGGCGGGCTCTACTTCCACCCGCTGCCGCGGCCCGCGCGCCTGCTCGACACGCGCATCGGCCAGACGGCCTGTGACGCGCCCGGCGCGCCCGTCACAGGCGGCACGGCGCGCACGGAGTCGGCGCGCGTGGCGTGCGCCGGCGTCGTCATCCCCGACGACGCGCTGGCCATCGTCGGCAACGCGACGGTCGTCAACGACTCGCAGGGGAGCGGCCCCGGCTACCTGACGCTCTACCCCGGCGGCGCGGCCCGCCCCGTGGTCTCGAACCTGAACTACAACACAGGGCAGGTCTTATCGAACGCCTTCACCGCCGGCCTCGGCGCGGACGGCACCTTCCAGATTTACGCGCACTCGACGACGGACGTGATCGTGGACGTGACGGGCTACTACAGCGCCAGCGCGGCGCCGGACGCTAACGGCGTCGCAGGCCTCAGCTACGAGTCTCTGCCGAACGCGGTGCGGCTGCTCGACACGAGGCCGGGCCAGCCGACGTGCCTGAGCACCGGCGCGCCGCTCGCGGCGAAGGTCGTCAGGGCGCAGCACGCCGTCGGCC
>DASPKR010000736.1:0-2653 GCA_035627975.1 Pyrinomonadaceae bacterium
GGGCGGGGGCGACGTGCTGGTGCTCGAACCGCGCAGGATCGCCGCGCGCATGGCCGCCCGGCGCGTGGCCGAGGAGCGCGGCGAGCGCGTGGGCGAGTCGGTCGGGTACCATGTGCGCTTCGAGGAGGTCGCGGGGCCGCGCACTCGGTTGCGTTTTTTGACAGAAGGTGTGCTGACGCGACGGATGCTGCGCGACCCGGAGCTTCGCGGCGTCGGCTGTGTCGTCCTGGACGAGTTCCACGAGCGCCACCTTCAGGCGGACACGGCGCTCGCCCTGCTTAAGCGGCTGCGACGGACGTCGCGGCCCGACCTGAAGATAGTAGCCATGTCGGCCACGCTCGACGCCGCTCCGCTCGCGCGCTACCTCGAAGACTGCCCGCGCCTGCGCTCCGAGGGCCGCCTCTTCGAGGTCGCGGTCGAGCACCTCGCGCGCCACGACGACCGGCCCCTCGAGCTTCAGGTCGAGGCGGCCGTCCGGCGCCTCGTAGTCGAGGGCCTGGACGGCGACGTTCTCGTCTTCCTTCCGGGCGCCGCCGCGATACGCCGCGCGCAAGCGGCCTGCGCCGCCGTCGCCGCCGAGGCCGACTTGCTCGTGCTGCCGCTGCACGGCGAGCTGCCGGCCGCCGAGCAGGACAGGGCGGTGGCTAAGGCCGACCGGCGCAAGCTCATACTCTCGACTAATGTCGCCGAGACTTCGCTGACGATAGAAGGCGTCGCCGCCGTGGTTGATTCGGGCCTTGCGCGCGTGGCGGGGCATTCGCCGTGGTCGGGGCTGCCCGTGCTCCGGGTCGCGCGCGTGAGCCAGGCGTCGGCGATTCAGCGCGCGGGCCGCGCCGGGCGCACGCGCGAGGGCCGGGCGCTCCGGCTCTACACGCGGCAGGACTTCGCCGCGCGGCCCGCGAGCGAGACGCCCGAGGTCAGGAGGCTCGACCTCGCCGAGACGGTGCTCGAGCTTCGCGCCGCGGGCGTCGCCGACCCGCGCGAGCTCGACTGGTACGAGGCGCCGTCGCCCGACGCGCTCGAAGCCGCCGAAGTGTTGCTGCGCCGTCTCGGCGCCGTCTCAGCGGGCGGCGAACTGACTGAGACGGGCCGGCGCATGCTCCGCTTCCCCGTCCACCCGCGCCTCGCGCGCATACTCGCCGAGGCTGAGTCGCGGGGCGTCGGCGCGCAGGCGTGCGCCGTCGCCGCCCTCATCTCCGAGCGCGACATACGCGCCGGCCGCGTCCGGCTCGGCACGCCGTCCGACGCCGCGACCGCGCCGGCAAGGCGCGAGGCGGCGAAGCATTCGGACTCAGACCTGCTTGAGCTGCTCGACCTCTTCGCGGAGGCCGAGGCGCGCAACTTCTCGCCCGAGCACGCGCGCCGAGCCGGGCTAGACTGGAACGCCCTGCGCGCCGCCGAGCGCGTGCGCAACCAGCTCCTCCGACTTCTCGGGGGAGGGAAGGAGTCGAAGACGAAAGGCACGCCCGTCAAGCCCTCAGACGAGGCGGAGACACAGCTTCTCGTCTCAATCCTCGCGGGCTACCCCGACCGCGTGGCGCGCCGCCGCGGGCCGGGCGAGCGCGGCTCCGGCGCGGAGCTTCTGCTCGCGGGCGGGGGCTCGGCGCGGCTCGCGCCCGAGAGCGTCGTGCGCGCCTCCGAATTCGTCGTCGCCGTTGACGCCGAGGAGCGCACGGGCGACGCGGGCGCCGGGGCGGGCCGCGCGTCCCAGCGCGGGACGGTCGTCCGCTTGGCGAGCGCCGTCGAGCCGGACTGGCTGCTCGACCTCTTCGCGGACGCCCTGAGCGAAAAGACGGAGGCCCGCTGGAACGCGCAGGCCGAGCGCGTCGAGGTCGTGCGCCGCCTGGTCTATGACTCGCTAGTGCTCGAAGAGTGGCGCGCGAAGGGGGCGGAGGGCGGCCCCGAAGTCACGCGCGCGCTCGCAGAGGCCGCGCTCGGAGCCGGCCCGTACGCTTTCGCCGACCGCGAAGACGTTGAGCGGCTGCTCGCGCGCGTCGAGTTCGTCGCGCGCACCTTCCCCGAAGCGAACCTCCCCGAACTGGGCGAGGAGGACGTTCTCGCCGCGCTCGCCTCGATGTGCGAAGGCCGCCGGAGCTTCGCAGAGCTGCGCGAGGCGGCGAGGCGCGGCGAGCTGTTAGAACACCTGCGCGCGCGCCTCACGCCGGAACAGTCGCGGCTGCTGGCCACGATGGCGCCCGAGCGCGTCGCGCTCGCATCGGGTCGCCAGGCGCGCGTCCAGTACGAGCCGGGCCAGAGCCCCTACGTCGCCTCTCGCCTGCAAGACTTCTTCCGCATGCGCGAGGCGCCGCGCATAGCGGCCGGGCGCGCGCCGCTAGTGCTGCACCTGCTCGCGCCCAGCCAGCGCCCTGTGCAGGTCACTTCAGACCTCGCCGGCTTCTGGTCACGCCACTACCCTCGCGTGCGCCGCGAACTGGGCCGCCGCTACCCGCGCCACGCCTGGCCCGAAGACCCGCTCAACCCATGAACGTTCTGAGTTACAGGTTCCAGGTGAAGAATCTGTCTTCGACTTGGAGCCTGTGACTCGGAACCTGAAACTTTCTTCCCGGTCGCGATTGAAAACTGTTTAGCATGTGTGAAAGAATGTTTGGGCATTGTTCTATCAATCTTAAATAAATTTCAGCCACCCCCCGTT
>DASPKR010000737.1:0-8664 GCA_035627975.1 Pyrinomonadaceae bacterium
CGCGCGGCTTCTTCGGCCGCCCGTTCCGCGTGATTGCCCTCCACGGCTTCGAGCGTGCGATACTCTCGCGCGTCGGCGACGAGTCTGTGCGGCGCATCGCCGCCCGCCCGCCCATCGGCGGCATAGACCAGTTCAGCGACAGCACAGACCTCGTCTCCGACGAGCGCTGGCGCGAGACGCTGCGCAAGCTCTACGAGTGAGCTGACCACAGGCACGGCATGCCCTTCATGCACAACGGAAGACTGGCGACGGCGCTGGCGGCGCTCTTACTCCTCTCGGCCTTCGCCGCGGCTCCAGCGGGCGCGCAAGGCACGGCGCAGGCCGAGCGCGTCAGGGAGATTCAGGCCGCGCTCAGGGAGCAGAACCTCGACGGCTGGCTCTTCTACGACTTCCGCCGCAGCGACCCGCTCTCGTACCGGATACTCCTGCTCGACGAGCGCGCGGCCGGCTCGCGCCGCTGGTTCTACTACGTCCCCGTCGTCGGCGAGCCCGTCAAGGTCGTCCACTCCATCGAGCGCTCGCAGCTCGACTCTCTGCCCGGCCGCCGCCTCGTCTATCGGAGCTGGCAGGAGCTTCACGCCGCGCTGCGCGGGGCGCTCTCGTCCGGCGGCCTCAGGAGCGGCCGCGCTATCTTGCGCCGCGTGGCGATGCAATATTCCCCGCAGAACGACGTGCCCTACGTCTCGCGTGTGGACGCGGGAACGGTCGAGCTTGTGCGCTCGATGCCGGCCGTCTCGGTGGTCACTAGCGCCGACCTCGTGCAGCAGTTCGAGGCCGCATGGTCGCCCGAGCAGCTCTCGATGCACCGCGAGGCCGCCGACAAGGTGCGCGCCGTCATCACGTCGGCCTTCGCCGAGATAGCGCGCCGCGTGCGCGCTGGCGAGCCCGTGACCGAGCACGACATACAGCAGTTCATGCTCCGCCGCTTCGAGGAGGAGGGGTTGACGAGCGAGGGCAGCGCGCCCAACGTCTCCGCGGGGCCGAACAGCGCGAACCCGCACTACCAGCCGACCGCCGTTTCGCACGCGCCCATACGCCCCGGCGACTTCGTCCTCTTCGACGTGTGGGGCAAGCTTAAAAAACCGGGGGCCGTCTATACGGATCAGACCTGGGTCGGCTACGTGGGCGAAGCCGTCCCCGAGGAGCACGCGCGCGTCTTCCGGGTGGTGCGCGAGGCGCGCGACGCGGCCGTGGCGTTCGTGCGCGCGGCCGTGCGCGACGGCAAGGTCATACGCGGCGCGCAGGTTGACGACGTTGCGCGCGGGGTCATAGAGCGCGCAGGCTACGGCGAGCAGTTCACGCACCGCACGGGCCACTCCATAGGGCAGGAGGGCCACGGCAACGGCGCCAACATAGACAACTTCGAGACGCGCGACGCCCGCCGCATCGTCGCGCGCACGTGCTTCTCAATCGAGCCCGGCATCTACCTCGAAGGGCGCTTCGGCGTGCGCTCCGAGATAAACGTCTATGTCGGCGAGCGCGACGTAGAAGTCACGGGCGGCCCCGCCCAGACCGAAGTAATCCCCATCCTTAAAATGCGGTAAGGGTTATGCTCAACTTCGCAATGCAGACGGCGCGCGAGGCCGGGCGGGTGCTGGCCGAAAAGTTCGGCCGCGCGCTGAAGGTCGAGAAGAAGGGCGACATAGACCTCGTGACGGAGGCCGACCTCGCGGCCGAGCGCCTCATCGTCGAGCGCGTGCGCAGCCACTACCCGCGCCACTCCGTACTGGCCGAGGAGGCGGGCGAAGTCCTCGCCCTCGGCGGCGCCGACTCCGCACACAAGTGGATAGTTGACCCGCTCGACGGCACTACGAACTACGCGCACGGCTACCCGGTTTTCTGCGTCTCGATGGCGCTCGAGCACGAGGGAGAGGTCGTCATCGGGGTCGTCTATGACCCCATGCGCGACGAGATGTTCGCGGCCGAGCGCGGGGAGGGCGCGACCCTCAACGGCCGCACGGCGCGCGTCTCGGGGACGGACGAGCTTAACCGCGCGCTCCTGTGCACGGGCTTCCCCTACGACGTGCGCACGCGCGAGCGCTTCGCGCGCCACTTCGCCAGCTTCATACTCCACGCGCAGTCCGTCAGGCGCGACGGCGCCGCCGCCCTCGACCTCGCATACGTCGCCTGCGGGCGCTTCGACGGTTTCTGGGAGGAGGGCCTACGCCCCTGGGACGTGGCCGCCGGAGTCCTCTTAGTCGAGGAGGCGGGCGGCCAGGTCACGCACTACGACGGCTCGCCCTTCCGCATCTACCAGCCGCCCATCGCCGCCAGCAACGGCCTGCTCCACGAACCGATGCTCGAAGTGCTGCGGCAGTCGTGAGCCGCCGCCCGCGCGCGGCCTGACGATTCTCGATTTACGACTTTACTTGTATATTTGTCGCCGTGATCGCGCCGGGAACTCTCTTGCAGAACCGATACCTGGTCGAGCGCCAGATAGGCGAGGGCGGGATGGGCGCCGTCTATGTGGCGACCGACCAGCGGTTCGGCAGCACGGTCGCGCTAAAGGAGACCTTCTTCAGCGACCCGGCCCTGCGCCGCGCCTTCGAGCGCGAGGCGCGCCTGCTCAACCGCCTGCGCCACCCGGCGCTCCCGCGCGTGAGTGACCACTTCTCCGAGGGCGAGGGGCAGTTTCTCGTCATGGAGTACATCCCCGGCGAAGACCTCTCCGACATGCTCGAGGCGCGCGGGGGCGGCTTTCCCGTGCGCGACGTGCTCGCGTGGGCCGACCAACTGCTCGACGCGCTCGAATACCTGCACACGCAGGAACCCCCGGTTGTCCACCGCGACATCAAGCCGCAGAACCTGAAGCTGCTGCCGCGCAACCAGATCGTCCTGCTCGACTTCGGGCTCGCGAAGGGGACGCCGCGGCAGACGCTCGCGACTAAGACGGCGAGCGTCTTCGGCTACTCGGTCAACTACGCGCCGCTCGAACAGATGCAGGGCGAGCGCACGGGCACGCGCAGCGACCTCTACTCTCTGGGCGCGACGCTCTACCACCTCCTGACGGGCTCGACGCCGCCCGACGCGCTCACGCGCGCCTCGGCCGTGCTCAACGAGCAGCCCGACCCGCTCAGGCCCGCCTCTGAGCTTAACCCTCTCGTCCCCGCGGAGCTTTCCGACGTGCTAGCGCGCGCCATGCGCCAGAGCGCGGCGCAGCGCTTCGACTCTGCGGCGGAGATGAGAGAGGCGCTGAGGCGCGCCGGTGGGCTCGTCAGCGACGAGACGGCGGCGACCCCGGCGGGGACTGCCAACGCGGCCGCGATTTCGTCCGAACAGGAGACTCGGTTGCTGGGCGGCGCCCGCCCCACCGCCGCCGCGGGCGTGGGCGGGCGGGCGACCGGCGTGAACAGCTCCCCCGACGCCGCGACTCTCCTGAGCGCCGATGCGACGGCCGCCGCCGCGTCTGTAGTCACGAGAGTCAGAGGCGAGGAGCATTCGGCGCCGGCCAGGCGACCGGCCCGGAGAGCGTTAACAATCGCGGTCAGCCTCGTCGTCGTCGCCATCGTCGGGGCGGCGGTCTATTCGCTCGCGGGCCGCGAGAGAAGCGAGACTCCGGCCGCGCAGCCGTTGACACAGCCCGCCGCGACGACGCCTTCACCCGCCGAGCAGCAGCCCGCGCCGGCCGCCACGCAGCCCGAGCAGCAGGCGGAGCCCACGCCGGTGACGGCGCCCGCGTCGGCCGATTCACAGCGGAGGCCACCCGCCGCCAAACAGCCCGCCCCGAAGCCCGAGGGCGGCGAAGCCGATGCGCCCGCCCGTCATCCCCCGCACGCCGAACCGCCCGAGATAGGCCCGCCGCCCGACCCGCGGAGCGACCCCGAGTCGCCCTTCAGGAACCGCGACTGGCGCACTAACCCGCCGACCGCCGAAGAGATGGAGCAGTACCGCCGGGCGGCGGAAGCGCGCCGCCGCGAGCGCGCCCTGCGCCGCCGCGCCCTCGAAGAGCGGCGCCGCCCCCGCGTCCCTCCCACCCCGCCCGAGTAAAGAAGAAGGCAGTCAAGACCTGTCCGGGCCTGACTGCCCTCTGCCTACTGCCTCCTGCCTTCTTCTCTTACGGCGGGGGCGGCGCGAAGTAGCTGGTCAGGTCGGCTATAAAGTGTGTGGTCGAGAACGGGAAGACGATGAACGCGCCGTCGGCGTCCAGCCCCACAGTGAAAGAGTTCGACAAGACCTGCGCCGCCGTGTAGTTGAGATGTTGGGCACGAGCGGGCGCGCGAACCCGTTCGGGTAGAGCGTGACGGCTACCTGCGGAGAGGGCTTTCACGGGCTTACGAATCCGGGCTACGTGGAAAGTGAGAGATAGAGCCTGCCCCGCGGGGCGCGACAGTAGGCTAAGGGAGCGGAATTATATACGCGGGGCCGCACGAGTCGATCCCCACGTTCACGCCGCCCGCCCCGCAGGCGGGAAGCGGTAAGAGGGCCGACTAAAGTGCGGACTGTATTACGGAGGCGAGGGCTTCGGTCTCGCGGCGGGCGGCGTGGCGCGCGTCCTCGCCGGGAAGGGCGCGCAGGCGCCGAAGGGGGTGGAAGATTATCTCGACTCGCCCGCGCCGCGGCCAGCGCCGGCCCCTAGGCCACACGCGGTTGCCGCCGCGTATGGTGACGGGCAGCACGGGGACTTCGGCCTCGAGCGCGAGGCGCGCGGCGCCGGCCTTGAACTTGGCCGGCTCGCCGTCCTCGGAGGCGCGCGCGCCCTCGGGGAAGATGAGGACGGCGCCGCCGCGCCTGAGCCACTGCAGAGAGCGCTTGAGCGCCGACGGGTTCCCGCGCTCAAGCGCCAGCGGCCAGGAGCCGAGCAGCTCCATCGCCTTACCCACGAGCGGCCACTTGAAAGCCTCGTCCCACGCGAGGTAGCGCGTAGGGCGCTTGACCTCGATGCCTATCCAGAAGGGGTCTATGTAGGTCTGATGGTTCGCGGCGATGATGAGGCCACCCGCCTCTTCGCCCGGCATGTGCTCAAGGCCGCGGAAGCTTATTTCCCACACGCGGCGCGAAACGAAGCCGACGGCCGGGCGCACGATGCGGTCAATGGCCCACTGCGGCAGCGCCGCCGGCTCGGCCGAGCCGCCGTTAGCCCCCCGCCCGCCCATGACGTTTGCGGCATCGCCCAAGACGCTTTAAGCCTCCCCCTCGCCGCCTTCTTCGGCCAGGCGCTTCCATGCCCCGCTCATGCGCGAGACGACCTCGTCGTCGCCGCCGACTGCCACGCCTTCTTCACTGACTTTGGAAGGGCGCACGCCGTCGAGCGAAGTTATCTTCAGCTCTTCCCACCACTCGGGGATGTCGCGCTCACTGAGCGCGTCGTCGTTCCAGAGGCCGCAGCGCTCGCACTCGAAGCCAGTGTACGAGCGCGCCTCTTCCTTAGTCAGGGAGACAAAGGTGCGCGCGCCGCACGCGGCGTCGGCGCACCGACGCTCGACTTCGACCAGCAACAGCTCTCTCGGGAATGTCAGCTTGCCCTTCATGACCTGCGTCTATTCGATGCCATCCAGCGGCCACTGACGGTCTAAGAACTGTAGGTGGAGTCGGGGGATGCCGTCGGGGCCGTTGCGTCTCCCGCGCACGGCCGCGATGACGGAGAGGCCCGTCGCCGCGTCCGTCACGCGCAGGAAGCGCCCGCGCTCGACCTTCAACGAAGTCCAGACGGCCGCGCCGCGGCGGCTTATGTTCTCCGTCACCGTCTGCTCGCGCTCCCCCGGCCGGCCCTGGCTGTCGAAGACCTCGATGATGACGTTGACGGCCATCTGCAACCGCGTCTCGACCGAGCGGGCGGCCTGCCCGCCGCCCGGCGCCGCCGCCTGCTCCGCCTCGTCCAGCTCGCGCAGGCCGTAGAGGCCGCCCTCGGCCGTCAAGGGGCCCACGTCGTAGCGCGTCGCCGGGTCTTTCATGTAGCTCGGCGGCGGGTGCCTGCCCGTGAAGGCCGCGCCCACCTCGAACCGGAGCGGCTCGCCCGGCGACACCCTCGGCATGACGTGGCGCACCAGCGCCCACACGCGGTATTGATCCTCTATGTGGTCGAAGCAGCGGAGCTGCCGCGGCATCGGGAGCGTCAGGTGCAGGAGCCGCCCGCGCTCCGTGGGCCGCAGCAGTTGGAAGCGCGCCCCGAAGGGCGTCACGTCCACCAGCCGAGACATCTCCGACCACTCGTGCCCGACCGACTCGCGGCACTGCACGCGCACCGGGAGCGCGAGCTTTATGCGCTCGCGCAGACGCCTGGATTTGCCCTCGAAATCCTTCATCCGGTGCCGTCCCGCGGACACGCTTCGGGGCGCAATATATTGCGGCCGCGAGGGCGCGCGGGTGGGCGCCCTTTTCAGGCAGAAAACGTTGATTTTACAGGGTTTTTGCCCGCGCGCGCGGGTTGCCAAAACGCACCTTTCGGGCTACAATATCCTGTGCTTTCGGCCCGCCGTTCTCCGCACGCCGTCAGTACATTTTTTGTCACTCTAAAATAAGGCCGCGGGCCGGGGGTTTTGGCTCGGGCGCGGCAGATTGTACCGGAAAGGTTTACGGGATGGAAACTTTAGATCGCAACTACGTGAACATCGAAGACGAGATGCGCCGGTCGTACCTCGACTACGCGATGTCGGTCATCATAGGCCGCGCCCTGCCGGACGTTCGCGACGGCTTCAAGCCCGTCCACCGGCGCGTCCTGTGGGCGATGCACGAGCTGGGGAACCAGTACAACAAGGCTTATAAGAAATCGGCGAGAATCGTCGGCGACGTGATAGGCAAATACCACCCGCACGGCGACTCGGCGGTTTACGAGACGATAGTCCGCCTGGCGCAGGACTTCTCGATGCGCTACCCGCTCGTTGACGGGCAGGGAAACTTCGGCTCGGTGGACGGCGACGCCGCCGCCGCGATGCGCTACACAGAGGCGCGCATGTCGAAGATAACGACCGAGGTGCTCGCCGACATCGAGAAGGAGACCGTCAGCTTCAACCCCAACTACGACGAGTCCCTGAGCGAGCCTTCGGTTCTCCCCACCCGCGTGCCGAACCTCCTGCTCAACGGCTCTGACGGCATCGCCGTCGGCATGGCTACGAAGATCCCGCCGCACAACCTGACGGAGGTAGTCGAGGCCACGGTCGCGCTCATCAGGAAGCCGAACATGAAGGACGAGGAGCTTTTGAAGCTCGTCCCCGGCCCCGACTTCCCCACGGGCGGCTTCATCTACGGGCGCGAAGGCATCAGGCAGGCTTACCTGACGGGCCGCGGCATCATACAGATGCGCGCGCGCGCCGGCATTGACCGCATCGGCCGCGGGAGCACCGAGCGCGACGCCATCATCATCACGGAGATTCCTTACCAGCTAAACAAGGCGCGCCTCATAGAGCGCATCGCCGAGCTCGTCAACGAGAAGAAGCTCGACGGCGTGGCCGACCTGCGCGACGAGTCCTCGCGCGACGGCATGCGCATCGTCGTGGAACTCAAGCGCGACGCCATACCGCAGATAGTCTTAAACAAGCTCTACAAGCTGACGCCGATGCAAAGCACGTTCGGCGTCATCAACCTCGCAATCGTCGGCGGCCAGCCCCGCGTGCTCAAGCTCAGGGAGATGCTCGAGCACTTCATCGAGTTCCGCCGCGAGGTGGTGCGCCGCCGCACCGAGTACGACCTCCGAAAGGCCCGCGCGCGCGCTCACATACTGGAGGGCCTCAACAAGGCCATTGACGCGCTCGACTTCATCATCCCGCTCATACGCAACGCCCGCTCGGTTGACGAGGCGCGGCAGTGGCTCACGGGCAACTTCGCGACGATGGGCGAGGTGAAGCAGTGGAAGGGCGCGCCCGCCGACATGACGCTCGCCGGCTTCATTGACAAGCTGAAGAAGGTGATGAAGCGGCTCGCCTTCTCCGAGCTTCAGGCGCAGGCCATCCTCGACCTGCAACTGCGCCGGCTCTCCGCGCTCGAACGGCAGAAGATAATTGACGAGTACGAGCAGATTATAAAGCTCATCGCCGAGCTGGAAGACATCCTCGCCAACGATGCTTCCCTGCGCCGCGTCATCGTCAAGGAACTCGAAGACGTTAAGCGCGACTTCGGCGACGCGCGCCGCACGCAGATAATTGACGAGGGCGTCGAGCTCTCTGTCGAGGACATGATCGCCGACGAGGACGTTGCCATCACCGTCACGAAGAACGGCTACGTCAAGCGCACGCCCGTCACGACCTACCAGCGGCAGGGGCGCGGCGGCAAGGGCCGCTCCGGCGCGGGGACGGGCAAGAACGAGGACTACGTCGAGCACCTCTTCATCGCCTCGACCCACTCGTACCTGATGATCTTCACGGACGACGGGCAGGTCTATAAGCTGAAGGTTCACCAGATACCGGACGCGCTCCCCTCGGCGCGCGGCAAGGCCGTCGTCAACCTCATCAACATCCCGTCGTCGCGCAAGCTCGCCGGGGTGATCCCCGTGCGCGAGTTCTCAGCCGGCAAGTACGTCGTCATGGTCACGCGCAACGGCGTGATAAAGAAGACGGAGCTTTCCGAGTTCCAGAACATACGCTCGAACGGCATCAACGCCGTCAACGTTGACGACGGCGACGAGTTGCTCGGCGTCGTGCTCACGGACGGCACCAAGCGCATCTTCATCGCCACGCACGACGGGCTCGCCATACGCTTCGACGAGCAGGACGTGCGCCCGATGGGGCGCGC
>DASPKR010000738.1:0-5322 GCA_035627975.1 Pyrinomonadaceae bacterium
CGCCTTCATAATGGCCTACGTCGGGCTGATGGTGGGGGCCGCGAAGGGCGACTACCTCGAGCTCTCCGCGCTGGGCGGCATCTTCAGCGACAAGGCCACGCGCCGCGACGTGAAGATTTTAGACACCTCCGTCATCATTGACGGCCGCATCGCCGACGTGGCCGAGACGGGCTTCCTCTCCGGCACCATCGTCATCCCGCAGTTCATTCTGCGCGAGCTCCAGCAGGTGGCCGACTCGCCCGACTCGTCGAAGCGCCAGCGCGGCCGGCGCGGGCTCGACATGCTCAACCGCCTTCAGGGAAACTCCGCCCTCGACATACAGGTCGTTGACACGGACTTCCCCGCCGTCAAGGAAGTTGACCTGAAGCTACTTGAGCTGTCGAAGAGTTTGGACGGCGTCGTCGTCACCAACGACTTCAACCTCAACAAGGTCGCGCAGCTACACGGCATTCAAGTCCTCAACATCAACGAGCTGGCGAACGCCCTCAAGCCGGTCGTGCTGCCGGGCGAGGCCATGCGCGTCTTCATACTGCGCGAGGGCAAGGAGTACAACCAAGGCGTCGCCTACCTCGACGACGGCACGATGGTCGTCGTTGACAACGCGCGCCGCATGATAGGCAAGACGGCAGACATCGCCGTCACGAGCGTCCTCCAGACGACGGCCGGCAAGATGATCTTCGGCCGGCTCTGGGAGGACGCCGAGGGCGCCGAGGCGCGCGCCGCGAACGCGGGCGGCGCGGGCGGAGGCCAGCGCCGGCAGTTCCAGCAGCGCGAGCCGCGCCAGCCCGCGCACGCCCCCGCGCCCACGACGCCGGGGCCTGCCGCGCACATGCGCAGCACGGGCGAGACAGGAGAATAGTGCGGAGTGCGGGGTGATGAATAAGAACTTCTGTTTAATTCATCACCCCGCACTCCGCACTCCGCGTTCGTTATGAACGTCGCCATCATCGTCGCCGCCGGGTCGGGGAGCCGGATGGGCGGCGGCGGGCGCGCCAAGCAGTTCCGGGAAATCTCCGGCATACCAATCATCATCCACACGCTCTCGCGCTTCGAGCAGTGCGAGACGATAGGCCGCGTGGTCGCGGTCGTGCCGGCGGGCGAGGAGGAGGGGCTCCTGGCGCTGGCGCGCGCGCACGGGCTCGGCAAGCTCGCGCGCGCAGTCGCGGGCGGGCGCTCCCGCACCGAGTCGGTCTGGCGCGGCCTACAGGCTTCGGCCGAGGCGCGCGAGAGCGGAGGCGTCGTGGCAGTGCACGACGGCGTGCGCCCCTTCGTCAGGCCCGAGGAGATTGACGGCGTGGTGCGCGAGGCCGAGCGCAGCGGCGCGGCGATACTGGCCGCGCCCGCCTCGGACACGATAAAGGAGTCGTCGGAGGACGGCCTGCGCGTCGCGCGCACGCTCGCGCGCTCGCGCCTCTGGCAGGCGCAGACACCGCAGTGTTTCCGCTTCGAGCTTTTGGAGCGCGCCTACCGGCTCGCGCTCGCCGAAGGGCTCGAAGCCACGGACGACAGCGCCCTCGTCGAGCGCACGGGCGCCCCGGTCGCAATAGTCCCCGGCGGCGCGCACAACCTGAAGATAACCACGCCGCACGACTTCGCGCTGGCTGAAATTTTATTAAGAGGCTAGGGGCTAGATGAAGACGCCGCCCCCGCTTGAGAAGCATCAACGTCGTGAGCGTAGTATCTAGCCTCTAGCCTCTAGCCTATTATGTTCCGCATAGGCATCGGCCACGACACGCACAGGCTGGCGGAGGGCTTAAGGCTCGTGCTGGGCGGCGTGGAGGTCGAGTCGGAGCGCGGGGCCGAGGGCCATTCGGACGCCGACGCCCTTACGCACGCCGTCACGGACGCGGTGCTGGGCGCGCTGTGCGAGGGCGACATAGGCCAGCACTTTCCGGACAGCGACCCGCGCTGGGAGGGGGCCGACAGCCTGCAACTTCTCGCGCGCGTGATGTGGCTGGCGGGCGAGCGCGGCTACCGCGTGGTTAACGTTGACGCGACCGTGATGCTTGAGCGGCCGAAGCTGCGGCAGCACATACCCGAGATGCGCGCGCGCCTCGCCGAAGTGCTCGGCGTCGGGCCTGAGCGCGTGAGCGTCAAGGCCAAGTCGGGCGAGGGGCTCGACTCGGTCGGCGAGTGGCTCGCCGTCACGGCGCAGGCCGTCGTCCTGCTCGAACACATTTAAGCCGCACAGGGAGAACGGCGACCGAACCGCATGAGGCCGCAGGGAGTCATCCGTAGGAAGCGCGACGGCGGCGAGCTCACGCGCGAGCAGATCGCGTACTTCGTGCGCGGCGTGGTCGGCGGCGAGTGGGACGACTACCAGGCGTCCGCCCTGCTGATGGCCGTCTTCCTGCGCGGCATGACTGCCGCCGAGCAGCAGGCTCTGACCGAGGAGATGCTTCGCTCGGGCGAGGTGCTCGACTTCTCTGCGCTACCGCTTCCCAAAGCCGACAAGCACTCGACGGGCGGCGTCGGCGACAAGACCTCGCTCATACTCGCCCCGCTCGCGGCGACGTGCGGCGTCGCCGTGCCGATGATTTCGGGGCGGGGCCTCGGCCACACGGGCGGCACGCTCGACAAGCTCGAATCCATACCTGGCTACAGGGTGGGGCTAGACCTCGCGGAGTTCCGGCGCGTGCTCGAGCGGGTCGGCTTCGCGATGATGGGGCAGACGCGCTCCATCGCTCCGGCCGACCGCAAACTCTACGCGCTAAGGGACGCGACCGAGACGGTCGAGAGCGTGCCTCTCATCGTCGCCTCCATCATGTCGAAGAAGCTCGCCGCCGGCCTCGACGCGCTCGTCTTAGACGTTAAGACCGGCTCCGGCGCCTTCATGCGCGACGGGGCGCGCGCAAGGGAGCTCGCGCGGGGCCTGGTCGAGACCGGCAACCGCGCCGGGGTGAAGACCGAGGCCCTCCTGACCGACATGGGCCAGCCGCTCGGGCGCGCCGTCGGCCACGCCGCGGAGGTGCGCGAGTGCCTGCACATTCTGCGCGGCGAGACGGACGAGGCGACTCGGCCCGTGCGCGACCTCTCCGTCGAGCTCGCTGCGAGGATGGTGGCGCTCGCCGGGGCCGCGCCGTCGCTGGAAGAGGCGCGGCGGCGCGTCGCAGCCTCTTTGGAGTCGGGCGCGGCGCTCGAATGTTTCCGCCGCAACGTCGAGGAGCAGGGCGGCGACCCCTCCGTGTGCGACGAGCCGTGGCGGCTCGCCGATTTGACGCTCGAAGAGGTCGCGGTAGAATCCGCGCGCGCGGGCTACGCGACGGCCGTGGACGCGGCGGAAGTCGGCCGCGCCGTCGCCTCCGTCGGCGGCGGGCGCGTCCACGTCACAGACTCCGTTGATAAGCACGTCGGCTTCCTCGCCGACGTGAAGGTGGGGCAGGAGGTGCGCGCGGGCCAGGCGCTCGGCCTGCTGCTCTGCCGCCCCGGGCGCGGCGCCGAGGCCGCCGAGCGCATACGCGCCGCCTACACGGTCGGGGACGAGCCGCCCGCGAGCGTCCCCGAGCTAATCAAGGAAGTAATAACGTGATGAAGTCACGACTGTTCTTATCCCTGACATTGACCTGCGCGCTCGTGGCCTCCGGCGCTTCCTGCCGGCAGGAGGGGCGCGCCTCCGACGAGAAGGGCAGAACCCGCGTCGGCATCGTCTTCGACATCGGCGGCAAGGACGACCGCTCGTTCAACGCCGCCGCCTACGACGGGGTCAAATGCGCCGAGACCGGCAAGCACCTCGACGGCACGCCCTGCGACAAGCCTTCGCTCGGCATCGTCTTGCGCGACGTCGAGCCCGGTAATCCGACCTCTATCGAGCCGGCGCTCAGGGCCTTCGCCGAGCGCGGCTACGACCTCATCATCGGCATAGGCTTCGCGCAGGCGCCCATACTCGACCAGGTCGCAAAGGACTACCCCGACATCAACTTCGCCATCGTTGACGGCGCGAGCCAACTGCCGAACGTCGCCTCGCTCGTCTTCAAGGAGCACCAGGGCTCCTACCTCGTCGGCATGATAGCCGCGCGCACGTCGAAGACCGGCACCATAGGCTTCCTCGGCGGCATGGACATCCCGCTCATACACAAGTTCGGCACCGGCTACGAGGAGGGCGCGCGCGCCGTCAACCCGAACATACGCGTCGTGGAGAACTACGTGGGCGTGACCGACAGCGCGTGGAACAACCCCGGCAAGGGGAAGGAGCTGGCGCTATCGCAGATAGGCAAGGGCGCCGACGTGATATTCACGGCCGCGGGCAACTCGGGCCTGGGCGCCTTCGACGCAGTCGAGCAGGCCGGCCGCGACGAGCAGGGGCGCGCCCGCCGCTTCGTCATCGGCGTTGACTCGAACCAGAACATGGTCAAGCCCGGCTTCGTCCTGACCAGCATGGTCAAGAGGGTTGACAACGCCGTCTATACCATCGTCGAGGACGTGGTCAACGGCCGCTTCCGCGGCGGCTTCCACGTTTACGGCCTCGAGGCCGACGGCGTCGCATACGCCATGGACGAGCACAACCGCCCGCTCATCCCCCCGGACATCATCCGGGAGGTCGAGGCCGCCAAGCAGCGCATCATCAGCGGCGAGATCGAAGTGACCGACGTGATGGCGCCGAAAAAATAGTGACGTATGCTTGAGCTGAGAGACATAACCAAGCGATTCGGCGACGTGCTCGCCAACGACCGCGTAAACATCAGCGTGCGGCCCGGCACGATCCACGCCATCGTGGGCGAGAACGGGGCGGGGAAGTCCACGGCCATGCGCATCGCCTACGGGTTCTACACGGCTGACTCGGGCGAGATAATGGTTGACGGCGAGCCGCGCCCCGTGCGGACGCCGCACGACGCCATCGCGCTCGGCATCGGCATGGTTCACCAGCACTTCATGCTCGTGAGCACGATGACGGTGGCCGAGAACATCGTGCTCGGGGCGGAGCCCGGCTCGGCCGCGGCCGTTGACCTCCGCAAGGCGGCCGAGGAGATTCGCGCCCTGTCGGCAGAGTTCCGCCTCTCGGTTGACCCGACCGCGCTGGTCGAAGACCTCTCCGTCGGGCAGCAGCAGCGCGTCGAGCTACTGAAGGCGCTATACAGGCACGCGAGGCTCCTGATACTGGACGAGCCGACGGCCGTCCTGACGCCGCAGGAGGTCGAGGAGTTCTTCGCGATACTCCGTCGCATGCGCGAGCAGGGCAAGACTGTCATCATCATCACGCACAAGCTATCGGAAGTCCTCGCCATCTCGGACGATGTGACGGTGATGCGCGACGGCCGCGTGGTCGGCCGCGTCGAGACGGCGCGGACGAGCGCGGCGGAACTTGCGCGCATGATGGTCGGGCGC
>DASPKR010000739.1:0-6177 GCA_035627975.1 Pyrinomonadaceae bacterium
CCCGACGCGCCCCGACGCCACGACGCCGGGGCCGCCTGCCGGCGCCGTCACCGACGACTCCATCACCAACATGCTCGACAACCTCTACCGCACGGCGGACGACTACCTCACGCAGCTCGAGCGCCTCTCGGGCGGCACGCTCCTCCGCGCCGACAACCCCCTGATGCTGCCGCGCGCCTTCTCGCAGATAGCGGCCGAGCTTCGCACCCAATACACGCTCGGCTACTACCCGACGAATGCGGCGCACGACGGCAAGTATAGAAAGATTCGCGTCCGCTCCACGCGCAAGAGCGTCTCCGTCCGCGCCCGCCCCGGCTACCGCGCGCGCAAGGCGGCCCAGGCCCGGCGCTCTTAACCCGAAGGCTCAGTGCAGCATGGGCTTCTTGATGACGCCGCCGGAGGCGTCGGCGAGCGGGTGTATTAGGATGAAGGCCGAGGGGTCTATGTCGTTCGCCGCGCTCTTGACGCGGCCGATCTCCAGGCGCGTGACGACGCAGTAGAGTATGTCCTGCCCGGCGCCCGAAAGGCCGCCGCTCCCCTTGAAGACGGTCACGCCGCGGTGCAGGTCGTCAGTGATGGCGCGGCGTATCTCGTCGCTCCTCTCCGAGATAATCGTGACGGCCGTGTACTCCTCTATGCCGTGCAGCAGGAAGTCTATGGTCTTCGAGGCGGCGAAGTAGGTGAGTATCGAGTACATGGCCGCCTCGATGCCGAGCAGGAAGGCCGCGGCCGCGAAGATGAAGACGTTCAGAACGAGTATCACGTCGCCGACGCGCAGCAGGTTGCTGCTCTTGCTGACGAGCAGGGCAGCCACCTCCGTCCCGTCGAGCACCGCGCCGCCGCGTATCGTGAGCCCTATCCCGGCGCCTATGAAGAGGCCGCCGAAGACGGCCGTCAGGAGCTTGTCGGGCGTCACGTCCGGGAACTTGACGACGGCGAGGCAGACCGCCAGCCCCGCTATCGCCAGCGCGCTCTTGACGGCGAACGCTTTGCCGACCTGCCTGTAGCCGAGCGCGATGAACGGCAGGTTGAAGACGAGCAGCAGGACTGAAAGCGGCAGCCCCGCCGTCCGCGAGACGAGCATCGAGACGCCCGTAACCCCGCCGTCAATGAAGTTGCTCGACAGCAGGAACCCCTTGAGCCCCAGCCCGGCAGACAGGATGCCGAGCACTATGAGGGCCGTGTCGAACGCCGCGTGGGCGAACCTTTTCATCAGCGCGAACTCCCGAGAAGCATTGGTCAGAAGGCGGTGAGGACGACTTTCTCAGACGGCGCCCCGTCGCGCAAGTTCCGGCGTGGAGCCGCTTTTTCCCTTCCAACTTCCGCCGTCCGCCGTTAAACTGCCGGGCCGTATGCGGCTCTGGCTGTCGAAGAACAGCGAAGTGCCTCTGCGCGAGCAGCTCGTGCGGCAGATCATGCTCGGCGTAATCAGCGGCGACCTAAAGCCCGCGCAGCGCCTCCCCTCGACGCGCGAGCTCGCGCGCCGATTCAAGATTCACTCGAACACCGTGAGCGCCGCCTACCGCGACCTCGAGCAGCGCGGCTGGCTGGAGTTCCGCAAAGGGAGCGGCGTCTATGTCCGCAGCACGGGCGGCGACGGGCTGGCGGGGGCGCCGGGGTCGGGGCTCGAGCTCGACCAGCTAATCTCGGCCTTCCTCGCGCTCGCGCGCGCGCACGGATTTTCGCTCGCAGAGATTCAGTCGCGCGTCAAGCACTGGCTTGAATTGCAGCCGCCCGACCACTTCCTGCTGATCGAGCCGGACGAGGCGCTGCGCGAAATCCTCTCCGCGGAGATTCGCGAGGCTACGGGCTTCCGCGTCGTAGGCGCGTCGCCCGCCGACCTGCGCGCCGGCTCGGGGCTGCTCGCGGGCGCGGCCGTCGTCACGATGAACTGGCACGAGGAGGAAGTGAAAGGCTTGCTGCCCTCCGGCACGACGCCGCTTCTCTTGCGCTCGCGCTCCCTGCCCGAGTCGCTCGCGGGCGAGAAGCCGCCGCCGCCCGACGCGCTCGTCTCCGTGGTCTCGCGCTGGCAGACCTTTTTAGACTGGGCGCGCGTCTTCCTCGTCGCCGCGGGGCTGGACGCCGCGGCCCTCAACTTCCGCGACGCGCGCGAGCCGGGCTGGGAGCGCGGCCTGCGCTCGAGCGCCTTCGTCATCACGGACGCGCTGACCGAGCGAGACCTGCCGGCCGGGACGCGCGCGCGCGTCTATCGCGTCGTCGCCGACTCTTCGCTCGACGAACTGCGCGGCTTCGTCGGCCGCTTCCTCACGGGCGCCAAGTGATCGTCGCCCGCGGGCACGTTACCTAAAATCGGAAACTCCTTTATCATTCGCCCATGCCCGAAGATTTACCATCGCGGGAGCTCGTCGAGGAGCTGATAAGGCGCATCGAGCACCTCGAGCTCGTCTTGCAGAGCAACACGGCGCGGCTGCACGCCGTCGAGCGCAGGCTGGGCCTCACGGGGCGCCCGCTCGGCCTCGGCGTCGAGCCCGCGCCGGTCGCTCCGCCTCGCCGCCCGGCCGAGCGGCCGCGACAGGGAAGTGAAGAGGGCGGGAGGGTTGACGCACGCACGGCCTCAGACGTGACTCCCTCGCCGGGCGCCGACGGCGCGACCGGCGGGGCTCCGCCGCCTCCGAGCACGACAACGACGAGCGCGCGGGGGGCGGAAGAGGCGCGGCCGCGCTCCTGGGCCGACCCCGTGGCGCGCGAGCGCGCCGAGGGCGAAGCGGCTGGCGCGCGCGCGGCGCGGGAGGGTGATGAAAGAAGCGCCGAGTGGGTTGAGCCTGAGCCCGCGCGTGCGCGTCGCGATCTCGAAACGTTCATAGGCGGTAGCCTGTTCGCCTGGGTCGGCATCAT
This sequence comes from Pyrinomonadaceae bacterium, assembly GCA_035627975.1. Taxonomy (GTDB): domain Bacteria; phylum Acidobacteriota; class Blastocatellia; order Pyrinomonadales; family Pyrinomonadaceae; genus QHXN01. The sequence continues at coordinate 2,857 of DASPKR010000739.1, forward strand.
CGCGGGGGCCGTGGCCGTCGCGCTCTTCCTCAAGGAGGCTTTCGAGCGCGACTGGATAGGCCCCTCGATGCGCGTCGCGGTGGGCGCAGCCCTCGGCGTCGGGCTGCTGGGCCTGGGCGAGCGCCTGCGCGGTCGCGGCCTCCGACAGTACGCCTTCGTGCTGTCGGGCGGCGGCATACTCGTCCTCTACCTCTCCATCTACGCCGCGTTCAACTTCTACCAGCTCCTCGGCCAGCCCGCCGCATTTCTCTTAATGGCGCTCGTGACGGCGACGGCCGTGCTGCTCTCCGTGCGGCTGGACGCCTTGGCAGTTGCGGTGCTCGGCCTGCTAGGCGGCTTCGCGACGCCCTTGCTTCTCTCGACGGGGAAGGATAATCAGGTCGCGCTCTTCACATACGTCGCGCTGCTCGACGCGGGCGTGCTCGCCGTCGCCTACTTCAAGCGCTGGCGGAGCCTCAACTTCATCTCCTTCGCCGCCACCGTGCTGATGACCTTCGGCTGGCTCGTCACGCACTACAGGCAGGAGAAGTTGTGGGCTACCGTCTTCTTCCTGAGCGTCTTCTTCGTGCTCTACTCGCTCCTGGCCGTCGTGCACAACGTCCTGCCGCGAAGGCCCGCGCGCTGGTACGACGTGCTGCTCGTCTCGGCCAACGCGACCTTCTACTTCGGCCTGAGCTACTCGCTACTCTACGAGGCGGGCTACGGGCGCGGGGCGGCCGCCGCTCAGGCGCTCGCGCTCTCCGCGGCCTTCGCCCTGCTCTACCTCGCCGTCCGCGCGCTCCACCGCGACGACCGCCTCGTCACCTACGCGTACGTCGGCGCGGCCGTCACGTTTCTCACGGTCGCCGCCGCGATTCGTCTGGAGTTGCACTGGGTGACGATTGCCTGGGCGGTCGAGGGCCTCGCGCTGGCGTGGGCGGGCGTGCGTGCGAATGAGCCGGCGCTCAGGCACTCCGCCGTGGCCGTCGCCTGTGTGGCCGCGGGCCACTGGCTCGGGTGGGACGTGCCGGGCTTCGCCTTCAAAGAGGGGGCGGCCTTCGTGCCGCTCGTCAACCGCCGCGCGCTTTCGTGCGCCATCCTCGTGGCGACTATGGCGGCGAGCGCGCGCCTCTACGGAGGCGCCGGAGACGTTGAGGAGGGCGAGAGGACTGCCGTCAACAACTTCTACGTGCTCGCCGCTAGCGGGCTCGCGCTCACGCTCCTGACGCTCGACATAAACGACTACTTCGGCACGAGGCTGGCGGGCGTCGCGGCCGATGAGGCGGAGCGCCGCGCCGTAGTCGAGAACACGCGGCAGTTCTCCGTCACGACCCTCTGGGCCTTGTACGGCGGGGGCGCGCTCGTGCTCGGCGTGCTGCGCCGGCTCGTGCTCCTGCGTTACGCGGCGCTCCTCCTGCTCGCGGCCTGCGTTGCGAAGGTGCTGGCCGTGGACTCTGGCTTCTACTCGGCGGCGTGGCACGCGCCGGTCTTCAACCACACGTTCGGCGCATACGCCTTCCTGGCGCTCGCGCTCGCCGCGTGCGCGCGCTTCTACGCGAGGGGCGGGCACGTAGCCGAAGCCGAGCGTGCGGGCGCGGTGGCGGCGCTGCTCTTCGCCGCGAACTTTGTCGCGCTCGCGGGCCTAAGCCTCGAAGCCCTGGGCTTCTACGACCGGGTGGTTGCGCGGCTCGGCGCGGGCGCCGCCCCGGCCGACATCACCCGGTTGAACGAGGGCAAGGCGTTCGCGCTCGGCCTCATCTGGTCGGCGCACGGGGCGGCCGCGTTCCTCTACGGCCTTCGGCGCGACTCGCGCGCGTGGCGCTACGGCGGGCTGCTGCTGATTGTGCTCGCGTCCATCAAGGCGCTCGCGTGGGACTTGAGGTACTACGACGCCGCCTGGCACGCGCCCGTCTTTAACCGCACGCTGGCGTCGTTCGCGGTGCTGGTCGCGGCGATGTGGCTCGTGGTTCGGGGCTACGCGCGCTCGGAGCGCATCTCGGAGGAGGAGCTGACCGCCCGGCCCTTCTTCACGGTCTTCGCGAACGTGCTGGCCGTAATCGCGTTGAGCGCGGAGGCTAGCGGCCACTTCGCCGCGCAGATAGGCGCGGCGGGCGGCGGGCGAACCGAGCAGGGCCTGAGAGACCTCTGGCTCGCCCGCCAGCTCGCGCTCTCGGTCGTGTGGGCAGTCTATGGCGGCGCGCTGCTTTTGGTCGGGCGGCTTCGACGCTCGCGGCTGCTGCGCTTGATGTCGCTCGCGCTCTTGGGCCTGACTACCCTGAAGGTCTTCTTCTGGGACTTGTCCTCGCTCGACCGCGTCTATCGCATCATCTCCTTCATCGTCCTCGGCGCAATACTGCTCGCCGTCTCTTACCTCTACCAGAAAAGCCAGCAGCAGCAGCGCGCGGCCGACTAGAGAGGCTCGCGCAAGCGGGCGCGCTCGACCTCGCGATTCATGCGGCCGGTGAGCATGAGGGCGACCATCTTGTAGTCGGCTGCGAAAGACCAGAGCGGGTACTTGAAGGTCGCCGGGCGGTTGTGCTCGACGAAGAAGTGACCGGCCCACGCGGCGGCGTAGCCCACGACGAGCACGAGCGGGAGCCAGCGCCAGCGCCCCGTCGTGAGGAGCGCGACGAGGAGCGCCGTGCTCGCCAATGTGCCTGCCGCGTGCAGAAGTCGCGTCCCCTGCCGGCTGTGCTCGCGCACGTAGAAGGGCCAGAACTCCGCGAACGTCCTCAACTCCTGATCGGCCACCCCTTCACCCCCCGCCCTGCGTGAAAAGCTTGCTGTAGTCCCCGGCCGACGCGGGCGCGACGCTCGCGAGCCGCAGGTTCTCTTCGACGTGCGCGCGGCTGCTCATGCCTACGAGCGCGGTGGTGACGCCGGGCGTCGAGCGCACGAACTGTATGGCGGTCTGCGCGTCGGTCGGGAGCGAGCCTAAGGGGCGGCGTATGTGCTCGGGCAAATCTTGCGCGACCTTGCCCTGAAGGATCGAGGCGCTGGCGACGACGGTGACGCCGAGCGCCTTCGCGGCTTCTAGCACCGAGACGCTCGCACCGCGGAAGGGCTGGTTGTCGGCGACGAGCGCCTCGGGCATGCCGAGGTTGAAGGGGAGCTGCACGAAGCGGAAGCCGTGAGAGTCTGCGCCGCCCGCGGCCTCGCGGGCGAGCTCGACCATGCGCTCAAGCGGGTGGTGGCCGCGCGAGCCTGCCTGCGCGCGGAAGCCGTTCCACGTCGCAACGCCGTAGTGCTTTACGCGCCCGGCCGCGCGCTCGCGCTCGAGCTGCTCGAAGGCCGAGCGCAGGCGGCGGTCGAACTCTTCGCGCCCGAGGGCCTGAAGCTGCG
>DASPKR010000740.1:0-2549 GCA_035627975.1 Pyrinomonadaceae bacterium
GTCGGTCATACTCTCCTGCTTCGACACCACGCCCGATACCCGCCGCAACAAGATAGTCTATTCCGAGCTGGAGTTCCCCTCCGTCATGTACGTCTATGAGGCGCACGCGCGCGACGGGCGCTTCCGCGTCGAGAAGGTCAAGTCCGAGGACGGGACGACCGCGCCGCTAGACAGGATGCTCGCGGCGATTGACGAGGAGACGCTGCTCGTCCCGCTCTCGCACGTCCTCTTCAAGAGCGCGTACCTTCAGGACGCGCGCCGCATCACGGAGCGCGCTCACGAGGTCGGCGCGCTCGTCGTCCTCGACACGTATCAGTCGGCCGGCACAGTCCCCTTCAGCGTTAAAGACCTGGACGTTGACTTCGCCACGGGCGGCTCCGTCAAGTGGCTCTGCGGCGGCCCCGGCGCGGGCTACCTCTACGTCGCGCCGCGGCTGCGCGCCCGCCTCGAGCCGAAAGTCACAGGCTGGATGGCGCACGCCGAGCCGTTCGCCTTCGAGGACGGCCCCGTCCGCTACGCCGAGGGGGCCGCCCGCTTCCTGCACGGCTCGCCGGCCGTATCGGCGCTCTACGCGGCCAAGTCGGGCTACGAGATAATCAACCAGATAGGCGTCGAGGCCATACGCGAAAAGAGCGTCCGGCAGACGCAGCGCCTGATCGAGATGTGCGAGGAGGCGGGCCTCCCCGTCACCAGCCCCCGCGACCCCGAGCGCCGCGGCGGCACCATCACAATCGCGGCCCCGCACGCGCCCGCCGTCACGGCCGAGTTGATACGCCGCGAGACCATCGTTGACTACCGCCCCGGCGCAGGGATTCGCGTCTCGCCCCACTTCTACACGAAGGACGAGGAGCTTGAGCACGTCGTCCGCGAGATTCGAGACATACTCGACACGCGCGCCTACGCACGCCACGAGGCTGCGGGCGCGGCCTTCTAAGCAGATGCCCGAAGACATTCTGAAGCGGAATAACGTTAAGGTTTCGGGGCGCGGCACGCGCCCCATGATGTTCGCGCACGGCTTCGGCTGCGACCAGAACATGTGGCGCTTCGTCGCGCCGGCCTTCGAGGACGACTTCCGCGTCGTCCTCTTCGACTACGTCGGCTCGGGCAAGTCAGACCTCTCGGCCTACGACCCCGAAAAATACTCGGCCCTCGATGGCTACGTCGAGGACGTGCTCGACGTTTGCCGCGCGCTGCAATTAAGCGACGTCGTCTTCGTCGGCCACTCCGTCAGCGGCGTCGTCGGCATGCTCGCGTCCATTAAGGAGCCGGGCCTCTTCTCGCGGCTCATACTCGTCGGGCCTTCGCCCTGCTACATAAACGACCCGCCCGAATACCGCGGCGGCTTCGACCGCGCGGACATCGAGGGCCTTCTCGACCTGATGGAGAAGAACTACATCGGGTGGGCCAACTTCCTCGCCCCCGTGGTCGCGAAGAACCCCGAGCGGCCCGAGCTCGCGCGGGAGCTGGAGGAGAGCTTCTGCTCGACCGACCCGCGCGTGGCGCGCCTCTTCGCCGAGGCGACCTTCTTCTCCGACAACCGCACCGACCTCGCGCGCGTGCGTGTGCCTTCGCTCATCATGCAGTGCTCGGAGGACGCGATAGCGCCCGAGGAGGTGGGAGAGTACCTGAGCCGGAACCTGCGAGGCAGTACGCTCCGCGTGCTCGAAGCGACGGGCCACTGCCCGCACATGAGCCACCCCGAGGAGACCGTGCGCGTGATCCGAGAGTACCTCGCGGCCGAGGGGGTTTCCTGAGCGCGGCCCTGACGCGCGACGGCGAGCATGGACGAATTGCTGAACACCGCGCCCTGCGGCTTCCTCGCGTTCGCCGACGACGGCACGATCCTTACTGCCAACGGAACGCTGCTCGGCTGGCTCCGCCGCGGCGCGGGTGAGCTGGCGGGGCGCCACGTCGAGTCCATACTCCCGCCCGGCGGGCGCATCTTCTACCAGACGCACTTCTTCCCGCTGCTCAAGCTGCACGGCCGCGCCGAGGAGATTTACCTCTCCCTGCGCCGCGCCGACGGCGCCGACCTCCCGGTGCTCGCCAACGCCGCGCGCACAGAGCGAGACGGCGCGGCCGTCAACGACTGCGTAATGGTGCCGATGCGACAGCGCCGCCGCTTCGAGGACGAGCTGCTCGCCGCGAAGCGCGAGGCCGAGGAGGCCAACCGCGCGAAGGACGCTTTGATCGAGGAGCTTTCCACGCCCGTCATCACCGTCTGGGACGGCGTACTGCTTGCGCCCGTCATCGGCAGTCTCAGCCGCGAGCGCGCGGACTTGATGACGGGCGCGCTGCTCCGCGCCGTCGTCTCGCGCCGCGCGCGCGTCGTCATCCTCGACGTGACGGGCTCGCGCGCGATGGGCGCGGACGCCCTCCATCACCTCACGCGCGCGGCGGCGGCCGTCCGGCTGATGGGCGCCGGCTGCATCCTGACCGGGATAAGCGCGGGCGTGGCACGCACGCTCGTGCGCACGGGCGCTGACCTGGCGAGCGTCGAAGTCAGGCGCACGCTGGCCGACGGCCTCGCCTCGGCCCTTCGCGCGACT
>DASPKR010000741.1:0-2057 GCA_035627975.1 Pyrinomonadaceae bacterium
CTGCACGTGAGCGACCTTCAGGCGCCCGAGGGCGTCACCATCCTGACGGAGCCGGAGACGGCCGTCGCGACGGTCGCCGTCGTGCGCGAGGAGCAGGTCGAGGAGCGCACGCCCGAGGAGGAAGTCTCCGAGCCCGAAGTCATAGGCAAGGGCAAGAAGGAAGACGAGGAGTAAGCCGCCGGCAGTCGGCTTTCAGCCGTCAGCTCCCTGCTTTAGCTGAAAGCTGACCGATGACCGCTGATTGCCTCATCATGCTCATCGTCGGACTCGGCAACCCCGGCGCGGAGTACGAGTGGACGCGCCACAACCTCGGCTTCATGCTCGTTGACCTGCTGGCGCGTCAGGCGGGCGCGCAGGTGAAGCGCGGGGAGTGCCGCGCGCTCGTCGGGCGGGCCGATGTGGAAGGCCGCGCCGTCGAGCTGGTCAAGCCGCAGACCTACATGAACCTGAGCGGCGAGTCGGTGGCGTGCCTTCTGCGCAAGCGCGCGGGGCTTAAGGCGTCGGCCGGCCTGCTGGTGATAAGCGACGACATCGCGCTGCCCTTCGGCTCGATACGCCTGAGGCCGCGCGGCTCGTCGGGCGGGCAGAAGGGTTTGAAGAACATCATCTCGGCGCTCGGCACGGACGAGTTCATGCGCCTGAGAGTCGGGATAAAGCCGGAGCACCCGGTCTCCGACACGTCGCGCTTCGTGCTTGAGAGGTTCCCGGCGGCCCAGCGCGGCGAGGTCGAGAAGGTTTTGGAGCGGGGCGCCGAAGCGCTCCGCGCCGTCCTGCGCGACGGCATTGACAGAGCGATGGCTCAGTACAACTAGCGGCCGGCCGCCAGCCGCCGGCCTTTTCCTTCTTGCTTCGGCCCGCGGGCCGAGGCTTGACATCCAAAAGGAGGATGAACTTTGGCAGAGAAGAGAGTTTACGAAGTCCTCTTCATCGTTGACCCCGACGTGGGCGAAGAGGAGACCACCCGCCTCGTAGTGACGATGCACCACATCGTCACCGACCAGGGCGGCGCCGTCACGAGGAACGAGACGCTCGGGCGCCGCCAGCTCGCCTACCGCATAGGACGGAAGACCGAGGGCGTCTATGTGCTCTTCGAGATAGAAGGCACGGGGCGCGAGATAGCGGAGCTCGAGCGCCGCATGCGCGTGAGCGACCAGATCATGCGCTACATCACCGTCCGCGTTGACGAAGACCGGCAGCGCGCCGAGAAGCTCAAGTCGCGGCGCACGCGCAAGGCCTCGCGCCGCCCCGCGTCTGCGGCCGCGGCCGGCGCTGCTGGCGGCGCACAGTCCGCGGGAGGCGGCGAGGGCGTCGAGGCTTAAGACGTGCCTCGGCCGTGGTCGCCCTCACTCGTGCGAGGGCTTCTAAAGGGTTTAGAAGATAAAGGGAAGAGAAAATGTCCAGAAACGTTAACGACCGCGACTTCGACGCCGACGACGACGGCGGAGGCCACGGAGGCGGGGGACGCCCCGACCGCGGCGGGCGCGCCGGGGGCCGCGGCCGCCTGCGCCGCCGCAAAGTCTGCCGCTTCTGCGTGGACAAGGTTGACATCATTGACTACAAGGACGTGAGGCTTTTGCAGAACTTCATCCCGGAGCGCGGCAAGATTCTGCCGCGCCGCATCTCGGGCGTCTGCACCGCGCACCAGCGCATGCTGACCGAGGCGATCAAGCGCGCGCGCAACATCGCGCTGCTGCCCTACACCGCGGACTAAGGAGGTTCACACGAGATGGCGACTACGAACGTTTTGTTACGCGAGGACGTGGACAACCTCGGCGCCCGCGGCGAGATCGTCAAGGTCAAGGCCGGCTACGCGCGCAACTTCCTTCTGCCGCGCAAGCTCGCCGTCGAGGCGACGCCCGGTAACGTCAAGCAGATCGAGGCCGAGCGCGCCGCGCTGTTGAAGAAGGAGGCGCGCGAGCGTTCCACGGCCGAGGGCCAGGCCGCGCTGATGCAGGCGCTCCGACTCGACTTCGAGCGCAAGGTCGGCGAGCACGGCATCCTCTACGGCTCCGTGACCTCGATGGACATCGCCGAGGCGCTCAGGCAGAAGGGCTTCG
>DASPKR010000742.1:0-6073 GCA_035627975.1 Pyrinomonadaceae bacterium
GAGCGCCGCGACGGCCGCAACAGCCACGAACGGCCCCCAACGGTTCCTGCGTCTGATTGGTTTCACCATGCCCCTTCCCGGCTCCCCCTTCGCGGCGGCTTTTTAGCGGCGGCCCGCGCTCGCGGCCGCGCCGCCGATGCCCGCCAAGTCTCTTATCCTCGCGCGCACCGCCCTCGTCAGCAAGTCCACGTCGCCGGGCGCGTAGTTGGCGGCGCGGAAGGCGTCGGCGACCTGCCTGTCGCTCAGGCGCGAGAGCTGCCGGCCGACCCAGCGCGCCTCGTCAACCGATATGTCGTCGAAGAGTTTCTGGTTCTTGCCGCCGAACTTGAAGAAGACGTTGCCGTTCTTGACCTCGGAGATGAAGCGCTGGCCGGCGAAGTCCTCGGGCTTGTTGCGGCTGCGCTTGAGCTGCCAAAGCAGCCCGCTCGGGCTCTTGCCGAACGTGGCGCCGAGGTCGCTGACGATGTAGCGCAGTTCGTCGCCGACCGCGCCGCTGCGGACGTGCAGGATTTTGTTGTTCTCGTCCTTCAAGTCCCAGTTGTTGACGAGGGCCATCAAGACGAGGAGCCCTTGCAGCTCCTTCGTGCCTACGAACGGGTTCTCCGTCCAGCTCCACTCGTCCAGGCGCTTGACCTCCTCGGGCCGCGCCTCGAAGCGGACGTTGGCGAAGCCGTCGCCCTCGCAGCGCTCGACAGTCCCCTTCTTCGGGTGCGGCGCGCCGGGTATTTTCACGCAAGGGACGAGGTAGTTGACCTCCGTGGCGTAGCCGGCCGCCCAGATGAGGCGGACGGCGGCTGTCTCGGGCTGGGCCTCGTTGCCCATCTTCGCCACCCACACGCGGCCCTTACCGTCTTTGACGCGAAACTTCGGCGAGAAGCCCTTCTCCTCCTCCCTGATGAAAGTGACGCTGCTCAGGTCGGGCTTCATCTCCTCGCCGCCGGGGCCGAGCAGAAGGTCTAGCGACTCGATGTTCGCGTGCTCGCGCCACAGCACGGGCGTCCCCGGCGGGAGTTCCTTCTTGACCTTCTCGCCGTCCTTCTTCCCGCCCGACTTCTTCGAATCCTTCTGCGCCGCGGACGGCGCGGCGGAGGCAAGCAGGAGCGAGAGCGCTGCGACGGCCGCGAGGCCCAGTCTGTTAATGCTCTTTAGTTTCATCTTTGGTTTCAGTTCTCCGAATCTATTGCTTTCCGGGTGAATCGGGCGCGGCGGCCACAGGCGCCGCGGCCCCTCCCGGCAAACTCACCAGCTCGTTTATCTTCCTGCGCACGGCCCCGGCCAGAAGGCTAACCTCTTCGGGCGGGTAGTTGGCGGCGCGGAAGGCGTCGGCGATCTGCTCGTCGCTCAGGCGCGAGAGCTGCTCGCCCGCCCACTTGGCTTGCTCGACCGTGATGTTGGAGAAGAGCCCGGCGTTCTTGCCGTCGTAGGCGAAGCGCACACGGCCCCCGTCAACGCCCTCGACGAACTTCGTCTTGGCGTATGTCTCCGGCTCGTTGCGGTTGTGCGTGATGAAGTTGCCGGTCTTGCCGAACGTGGCTCCGAGGTCGCTAATGATGTATCGCAGCTCGCCCTCGCCGCCGCCGCCCGGCACATAGACTATCTTGTTGTTGGCGTCCTTCAAGTCCCAGTTGTTGAGCAGGCCCATCAGGACGACGAGGCCCTGGAACTCCTTCGTCCCCTTGAAAGGGTTCTGCCCCCAAGACCACTCCTCGAGCCGCTTGTACTCGTCGGGCCGCGCCTCGAAGCGGACGTTGGCGAAGCCGTTGCCCTCGCACCTGTCAACCTTCTTCTTCGGCGCGGGCGCGCCCTCTATCTTCACGCACGGGACGAGGTAACTGGCCTCGGTCACGTAGCCCGCGGCCCACACGAGCCGCACGGAGGCCGTCTCGGGCTGCGCCTCCTTGCCGAGCTTGGCGACCCATACACGCCCCGAGCCGTCCGTGACGCGGAACTTGGGCGAGTAGCCGCCCGTCTCCTCTTTGACGAAGGTGACGCGGCTCAAGTCAGGCCCCTTGCCTTCGCCGCCGGGGCCGTGCAAAAGATTTAGTGACGACGCGTCCTCATGCCCGCGCCAGAGCACAGGCTTCCCCTGCGGAGGCGGCTCCGCCTTCTTGTCCTTCTGCGGCGTCGAGGCGAAGGCGGGCGACTGGCCCGCAGTCGCCAGCGCGAGAGCGAAGGCGACTGCCAACGCGGCTCCGATGTCCGATTTTATCTTCATGGCGTACTCACTCCTGATTCGCTTACGCGAAATACGCGCGGGGGATAAATCACTCGGGCTCGGGGGCGTCAATGAAATAGAGCTGGCTGTTGAAGTGCTCGGCGCCGGGGGGGACGGGGATGCGCTCGTAAGTGCCGCCGGGCCGTAGCTGGCGCGCCTTCACGTTGTCGCGCAGGTAGGCGTCCAGCAGCACGTCCTTCAGGTACTTCTTCAGCGCCTCGTCGCGCACGGGGGCGACGACCTCGACGCGGCGGTCGAAGTTGCGCGGCATCCAGTCGGCGCTGCCGGTGTAAACGTCCTCGTCGCCGCCGTTCTGGAAGTAGAAGGCGCGGCTGTGCTCCAGGAAGCGGCCGACGATGCTGCGAACCCTTATCGTCTCGGAGAGCCCCGGCACGCCGGGCCGCAGCATGCAGATGCCGCGCACTATCAAGTCAATCTCGACGCCGGCCTGCGAGGCCTCGTAGAGAGCGCGAATCATCGTCGGGTCTGCGAGCCGGTTTATCTTGACGATGATGCGCGCCGGCCGGCCCGCGCGCGCGTGCTCGGCTTCGCGCCTCACCAGCCCGATCATCTTCTCGCGCAGGTTCGCGGGCGCTACAAGCAGGCGCTCGTACTCCTTCTGGCGCGAGAAGCCGGTCAGGAAGTTGAAGAGGTCTGCGGCGTCCGAGCCTATCTCCTCGTCGGCGGTGAACAGGCTCAGGTCCGTGTAGAAGTTCGACGTGACGGGATTGTAGTTGCCCGTGGCGACGTGAACGTAGTGGCGCAGCTCGTCGTCCTCGCGGCGGACGACGAGCGAGACCTTGCTGTGCGTCTTCAGGCCCATGATGCCGTAAACGACGTGGACGCCGGCCTCCTCGAGCCGCTTCGCCCACTCGATGTTGGCCTGCTCGTCGAAGCGGGCCTTCAGCTCGACGAGCGCAGTGACCTCCTTGTCGCGGTCGCGGGCCTCTATGAGCGCCTGCGGGATGGGCGAGTTGGCGCCCGTGCGGTAGAGGCACATCTTTATCGCCAGCACGTCGGGGTCGTGCGCGGCATGCCGTATGAAGTCCGTCACGACCGTGTAGGACGTGTACGGGTGGTGCATCAGCAGGTCGCGCCTGCGGATCACGTCGAAGAGGCTCTTAGCATTCCTTATGCGCGCCGGGACTTTCGGCTTGAACGGCCTGTCCTTCAGGTCGGGCCGGTCGAGCTTGTAGAGCTGCATCAGCCCCGAAAGCCCGAGCGGGCCGTCAACCTTGTAAACGTCGTCGGGCGCGAGGTCGAGCGACTCGGTCAGGTAAGTGACCATCTCGTCCGGCATCCCGGCCGAGACTTCGAGCCGGACGGGCGTGCCGAAGCGGCGCCTCCTGAGCGACTGCTCGACCAGGTGCAGGAGGTCGTGCGCCTCGTCCTCGCGCACCTCAACGTCGGCGTCGCGCGTGACGCGGAAGGCGTGGCAGTCGCCCGAGCGCATGCGCGGGAAGAGCGACTCCAGGTTCGAGGCGATGAGGTCTTCGAGCATCACGAACTTGGCCGACTCTCCCGCGACGGGGACCAGGCGCGGTACGAGCGGCGGCATCTTCAGCCGGACGAAGCGCGGCTCGGGGTTGCCTGTAAGCGAGCGCGTGATGCCCATCTCCGGCACAGGCTCGACCATCAGCGCGAGGTTCAGGCTCAGGTTCGAGATGTAGGGGAACGGGTGGCCGGGGTCAACGCCCTGCGGCGTTAAGACGGGCAGCACCTTCTTCTTGAAGAACTCGCGCATGGCCTGCCGCTCGGGGAGCGAGAGCGTGCTGTAGGCGACGATGCGCAGCCCCTCCGCGTCTAGCGCGGGCAGAACCTCCTCGCGCAGGCATCGCATCTGCTCGGCGAACATCGGCAGCAGCCGCGCGCGTATCTCGCGGAGCTGGTCGGCGTACTTCATGCCCTCGGGCGAGAGTTCGGTGGCCTCCTCCTCGATCATCTCCTTGAGGCCGGAGACGCGGATCATGAAGAACTCGTCGAGGTTGTCGGTGAATATGGCCAGGAACTTCAGGCGCTCCAAGAGCGGCTGCGTCGAGTCGAGCGCTTCTTCGAGGACGCGGCGGTAGAATTCGAGCTGGCTCAGCTCGCGGTTGAACATCGTGTGGGCCTCGGAGGTCGGCACGCTCTGCACCTCGGCCCGCGACAGGTCGCGCGCGCCGCCGCCTCCGGGGGTTGGCTGTTTGTTCGACTTTGTGTTCATTGTCACCGCCGGGCGCGCCCTAGAGACTTAAGGCCCGCCGAATACTAACGCGAAATTACGCACGCGAGGAGTGCGTGCGCGTAGGAGAGACACTTGCCGGAACGCCGCCAACACAGGCAAGCCGTATTCCCCCGACGAGAATCCCTGGGCGCGAGCCTTCGAAGTTATTGTACTGCACTATTTAAGCTCGCGGAAGCGGGGCGCCCGCAAAATGCGCCCGGCGGCGTCTGTACCGAATCCGTCCTCGCGCCCTGCCGCGGCCGGGCGCCAGTTCACCTGAGTGTCAGGGCCTGCGCCGCCACGGCCGCGTCGAGCAGCGCCGTCACGTCTTCGAGCGTGACCGTGCCGTAGTACCAGGTGCCGGCCGCCATCGCCTCGGCATAGACGGCCTTGTAGATTTCGTAGTAGGAGCGCTTGCCGTCCACGAAGTTGAAGACCTCGTCGCGCATCAACCCGTGCAGCTTGCCCCTCGCCTCGTTCGGGACTTTGTCTCGGTTCGCGAAGTAGGCTTCGAGCGTCGGGGCGTTGGCGGGAATCTTCCTGCTCGCCGACTGTTCGGCGGCGGTCAGCCGGACGGGGCCGGGTTGTCTCCCGAAGACGGAGGCGAAATAAGTTTGCAGCGAAGCCTTCATCTCCGTCTCCCTGTCCTTTAGCCGGGCGGCCAGCTCGTTAGCCCGAACGCCCGGGCGGTCGTCGCGGGCGAACACCAGCGCCGACATCAGCGCGCGCCTCTCTCTCTGCGCCCCCTGTTCGATTATGAAGCTTGCGCGCTTCCAGCCTTCGTCCGGCTCGCGCGCGGAGTCGCGCAGAGCCCCCATCGCCGCTTGCAGGTCGTTCGCCAGACGCCTCGCGCCCTGCGCGTAGGTCTCGGCGAGGAGCAGCGGCACGTCCGCCTCGTCGGCCGTGGCGAGGAAGTAGGCCATCGCGCCGATGAGGAAGTTGTTGCGGCGGAGTTGCGTCTGGTCTATCTGGAAGAGGTCGTCGTCAGAGGAGTGAATGTAGGGGTCATCCCAGTTGATGAGCGCGACGGCCGGGACGCCTACCGCGCCCTCGACGAAGACCATGTGGTCTGACGAGTCGAAGTAGGGGACGAAGCGCGCGTTGTAGCCCTGCCGGGTGCCGCGCGCCGAGTAGAGCGGGCGCGTGTGCGGGCGGGGCAATCCACCCTGACGGCTCGCGGCGAGGTAGCCGTTGTTCGTGTGAATCAGGTAGGTGCCGACGCTCTCGAAGAGGGCGTCGAGGTAGGAGGTGCGCGAGTGCGGCGCGAATATGAGGTGTTGCACGCGGCTCCCCATCGCCTGGTTCGCGCCGGTCATGTCCTGGTGGACGTTTGCCAGAATCTTCTTCGGCTCGCCCGGGTGGTCGCGGAAGTATCTGTACTCGGAGTAGATTTCGTCCGTCCACCAGAAGCGCAGGTCGCGCGCCGGGCGCTTCATCTTCCCGTCCCTGATGAGCTTGTTGAAGACGCGCGCCAGCTCGAGGAGGTTGGCGCAGCCGCTGCCGTCGTCGTTGGCGGAGCCCTGCTCCTCCTGCAAGTGCGCGGTGAGCACTATCTGCTCGACGCCGGGGCGCGTGCCGCGTATGACGGCCTCCACGAAGCCGGTGCGGCCGGGCGAGGGGCCGAACTCCGTGTCAACCTTCGCGCGCAGCCGGAC
>DASPKR010000743.1:0-4870 GCA_035627975.1 Pyrinomonadaceae bacterium
ACGGGACTGCTTTTCGTAGGCTCGGCCGTGCTGTGGGCCGCGGCGTGCGCGGCCGGCGCGGGCGACCGCCGCGCCGCTCGCGCCTCTGGGGGCGCGGGCGCCCCGCCGTCAGCCGCCGCGCCTTCCGACGCTGCCGCACAAACGCAGGCGTCGCCTGCCGCGACAGTCGAAGCCGCGGCCGCGTCGCCTGTCGGGGCGGGCATGGCGGCGACTGCGGAGGCCCTGCCGGTCAAGGACTGGCCGCAGTGGCGCGGGCCGAGCCGTGACGGGCACGTGGGCGGCGCCGGCCTGCCGGCCGAGTGGCCGAAGGGGTTGAAGGAGGAGTGGCGCGTCAAGGTGGGCGTCGGCCACTCTTCGCCGGTCGTCGCGGGCGGGCGCGTCTATCAGTTCGCGCGGCAGGGCGAGGAGGAGGTTGTAGTCGCGCTCGACCCGGCCACGGGGAAAGAAATTTGGAGGAGCGCCGGCGCGGCCGCGCCCTACGAGATGAACCCGGCGGCGCGCGACCACGGCAAGGGGCCGAAGTCCACGCCGGTCGTCGCCGGAGGCCGCGTCTTCACGCTCGGCATAAACGGCGTGCTCTCGGCGCACGACGCCGCGACGGGCCGCCTCGTCTGGCGGAAGGAGTTCTCGAAGCGGTTCCCCTCGACCTCGCCGCTCTACGGCACGGCCATGTCGCCCTTGGTCGAGAAGAATCTCCTCATCGCCCACGTCGGCGGCCACGACGGCGGCGCGCTCACGGCCTTCGACGCGGCCACGGGCAAGGAGGTATGGTCTTACGCCGGCGACGGGCCGGCATACTCCTCGCCCGTCGTCTTCACGGCGGGCGGCGAGCGGCAGGTCGTCACCTTCACGCAGAAGGAGTTGGTCGCCGTCTCTGCCGCATCGGGCAAGCTGCTCTGGAAGCTCCCGGCCAAGACGCACTACGACACGAACTGCAACACGCCCGTCGCCTACAAAGACACACTGATCGTCTCGATTGAGGGGCGGGGGCTGGTGGCGCTCCGGCCCGTCAAGCAGGGCGCGGGCTGGGCGGCGCAGGAGGTCTGGGCTAACTCGGATGTGGAGCTTTACATGAACACGCCGGTTCTCGATGGCGACCGGCTCGTCGGCTTCTCGGCGCGCAAGAAGGGGCAGTTCTTCGCCGTTGACGCCGCCACCGGTAAGACTCTCTGGCAGGGGCCGGGGCGCGCGGGCGAGAACGCCTCAATCCTGAACGTAGGCGGCGCGCTTCTGCTCCTGACGAACGACTCGACGATGTTCGTCCTGTCGGCGGGCGCCAAAGGCTTCGAGCCCGCCGCGCAGTACGACGTGGCCCAGAGCCCGACGTGGGCCCACCCCCTCTTCCTCGGCCACCGCATACTCGTCAAGGACGAGACGACGCTCGCCTCGCTCTCACTGAGGTGAGCGGCCCTCGGCCGTCTCCGCGACCACGAACTGCCTGTAATGGTCGAAGCGCTCCAGTATGTGTCCGACGTAGTTGACGGGCTCGATGCCGCGGCAGAAGCCGAACTTGACCACCGGGTCTGTCGAATACTGCTGCGTTGACTTTTGCAGGAGCCAGTAGGACACGTCGTCCCACGCGCGCGTGTCGCCGCCGTACTTCTCGGTTAGACGGCGCGCGTCCTCGACGTGGCCGGCCCCGCAGTTGTATGACGCAAGGATGAACTTCAGCCGCTCGCCCTCGTCAGGCACACGCTCCCGCCAGTATTCGCCCAGCCACTTGATAAAGCGGACGGCGCCGCGGACGTTATCCTCGGGGTCGAGCGGGTTCTGCACGCCGAACTCTCTGGCCGTGCGCGGCATGAGTTGGAGCAGGCCCGTCGCGCCCGCCCACGAGCGCGCCTCGGGCTTGAAGCGCGACTCCTGGAACGCCTGCGAGGCCAGCAGCCGCCAGTCCCAACCCAACTCGGCCGCGTACTGTCGGAGCAGCCCGTCGTACTGGCAGAGCTTCCCCGTGGTCGAGGTGAGGTACTCGCTCGTTACGCGCTCGACGTGGCGCTTGCGGTCGGTGAAATATTTTTTGTAGAGCGTGCCGAAGAGCGAGCCCTGCTTCTCCTCGCCGATCCAGCGGTTCAGCTCTTCGAGAAGCGCGGGCGAGTTCTTCCTGACGGCCCAGGAGACCGGGTGCGTGCGACCGACGACGGGCCTGACCTTCAAGTTCTTGAACTCGGCCTCCTTCAGCTCGGCGAGGTTGCTCTGCATGACCGTAAACTCCACCTCGCCGCGCGCGACCTTCTGCGCCAGGGCCTCGTCCTGAATCTTCCCCCCGACCTCGACGACCTGAATGTCGCCCGAAACTTCGTCCTCAAGCTCCAAGAGGGTGCGGCGGTAGGCAGACTTCTCCGGCAGGTGGACGGTCTCGCCTGCGAGCTGCGCGGGGCGCGTGACGAGGCGGGCCTCTATTTCAACGGGCTCCGGCTCGTCGGCCTCGGGCGGCGGCTGTAGCGCCTTCTCGGCCGCCTCCCCGGCCGCCTCGGGCGCGGCCTCCTGCTGCACGAGCGCGGGCTCAGTCCGATAGAGCGGGCGCGTGAAGGAGACGTTCGCCTCGTCCTCGGGCGTAGGCACGAGGCGCGCGGCGGCAACGTCGCCCGTCCCCTCGTTGAGCATCGCGAGGATGCTCTTGCGGTCTGTGACGACGACCATCCTGAGCGCGAGCCCCTGTTCAGAGGCGAAGGCGCGCAGCAATTCGTACTCGTAGCCCATCGGCTCGCCCTGGTGTATGAAGTAGGTGGTCGAGTTGTAGGGCGCGAGCACGGTGAGCGTGCGGCGTCGCCGTATCTCTTCGAGGTCGCGCTCGACGGGCGTCGGCATAGGCACGCCGACCCTTCGGTCAATCGTGTCGAGCGGCTCGGAGGGCTCCAGCGCGGGGCGCGACGTGTGCCGGCGGCACGAGGGCGAGAGCGTCAGAAGGAGCGCGAAGAGAAGCGCGAGCGAAGTGAGCCGGGATCGTCTGCGCATGGCGGTCGGTCTGCGCACGGCGGGCCGAGGGGCGGCGCGCGCCTACGCGCTTGCGGGAGAGAGCATGAAAGCTTTTAAGGGGGCTTTAAGGCGAGAGAGTTTTTATGACAAAAACGGCGGGCAGTCAATAGCGGCCGATTAGACTAACCCTCTGCGCCTCAGTGGCGAGTGAAACCCGGGTTTCACTCGCCACTGAGGCGCAGAGGAAAGAACTCGGGGCGCGGCTCGTTAGTCGGCGAGCTTGTAGCAGGCCATCTGCGTCGCGTTGCGGACGAGGAGGCGGCCGTCCGCGATGGCAGGCACGTTCCACGTGCGGCCTTCGAGGGCGCTGAAGCGGGCGACCTCCGCGTGCGCGCCGGGCGCGGCGCGCACGAGCGCTACCTCGCCCTCCTCGGTCGTGATGATGAGGTGGCCGCTGGCTAAGACGACCTGCCCGTAGCCGTACCCCCGCGCCTTCCACTTCACCTCGCCCGTCGCAAGCTCCATGCAGGAGAGCACGCCCTCGTCCAGCCCGTAAACGTGCCCGTCGTGCAGCACCGAAGAGTTGAACTTGTTCTTCATGCGCGGGCTCTCCCAGACGGCCCGCGCCGCGAGGCCGCGCCCGGCGGGCGAGACTTCCACGAGCGCCGCGCCCTTACCGTAGCCCGCCGAGATGAAGAAGCGGTTCGGGCCGGCGACGATGGGCTGCGAGACGTTTATCCCCGCCGAGTTCGACCAGGGGAAGCCCCACAGCACCGCGCCGTCCTCGGGCGCGAGCCCCGCCACCTGCCCGCCCGTGACGACCAGAATCTGCCTGCGGCCCGCGAGCGTGACGAGCATCGGGGAGGTGTAGGACGCCGCGCCGCTCATGGACTTCCAACGGAGGGCGCCCGTCGCCTTGTCGTAGGCTACGACCGTGCGGCCGTTCGAGCCGCCCGGCATCACCACGACCTTGTCGTCAACGACCAGCGGCGACGCGGCCATGCCCCACTGCAAGTTCGACGCGCCGTTCTCGGTCAGAATGTTCTTTGACCAGATGGGGCGCCCGCTGCGCGCGTCGAGGCAACGCAGCTCGCCCGTGGCCCCTAGTGCGTATAGACGGCCCGAGTCCCACGTCGGCGTCGAGCGCGGGCCGTCGCCCGTCTGCTCGCGGAACACGGCATTCCAGCCGTGCGCCCAAAGCTCGCGGCCCGTCTCGACCTGGTAGGCTGTTACGACCTCCTGCGAGCGCCGCTGCTCGATGGTGTATGCGACGCCGTCGGCGACGGAGAAGGAGGAGTAGCCGCCGCCGATGGGCTGGCGCCAGAGAGGCGCGAGGCCGCCCGAGGGCCAGTCGGTCTTGACGGGCCGCTCGTCGTATCGGCCGTCGCGCGCCGGGCCGCGGAACTGCGTCCAGTAGTTACGGCGCGCTCTCCCTTGCGCGGCGGGCTGAGAGCCGGGCTGCGCGGCCGACGCCTCGCCTTGTGCGGCCCCGGCCGCCGCCTGCTCTCCCTGCGCCGGCTGCTGCTCGCCCGCGGGCTGCTGCTCGGCCGTCTGCGCCAGAGCGGGGTCGGCTGGCGGGGCCTGCTTCTGCTGCTCGGCGCGGTGGCGTTCGAGCGCGGCGTAGTGCGCTTCGGTGTTGGGGTCTTCGCGCGAGCCTATGAGGTATATGAGCAGTACGACGAGCAGCGCGGCGGCGACGCCGCCCCCGGCGAAGAGCAGCCCCTGCCACGAGCGATACCAAGGCTTCGGCGCGGGCATCTGTTCGAACATGCGTTTTACTCCTGTCGGGAAAAGGGAAAGGAGGGCGGGCGCCCGCCCTCCACTTTTAGACGCGCCGGGGGCGCGAGTTGTTCCCTCAACTTCGGCCCGCGCTCACTTGCCCGGCTTCGCTATCGAGTACAGGTGCTTCTCGCCGCGGATGAAAATCTTGCCATCCGCTATCGCGGGCGAG
>DASPKR010000744.1:0-7385 GCA_035627975.1 Pyrinomonadaceae bacterium
TTCCAGATAATCGCGACCGACCTCGACCGCATCGCGCAGGACAGGGACGAGAGGCTCGCCCGCGGGCAGGTCGAGCGCATAGGCGGCGAGGCCATCATCACCTTCCACGCCTCGGGGCGCGAGCCGCTGCGCTCTACGGCGCCGGTGCGCGACACGCGCGCGGCGGTGGAGGCCATCATCCGCTGGGTCACGTCCGAGACCTCCGGCATAGACACCGTCAAGAGCGTCGCAGACATACATGCCGTCGGCCATCGCGTTGTCCACGGAGGCGAGCGCTTCACGCACTCCGTCCTCATAGACGACGAGGTGCTGCGCGGCATAGAGGACTGCATTGAGCTGGCGCCGCTGCACAACCCCGCGAACATACGCGGCATACAGGCCGCGCGCGAGGTGTTCGGCGCGGGGCTCCCGCAGGCCGCCGTTTTCGACACGGCGTTCCACCAGACTCTGCCCGACTACGCATACCTCTACGCGCTTCCCTACCAGTGGTACAGGCGCCACCGGATACGCCGCTACGGCTTCCACGGAACCTCGCACCGATACGTCGCCTACCGCTACCGCAAGCTGCGCGGCCTTGAGCGCGGGCAGACGAACGTCGTCACGCTCCACCTCGGCAACGGCTGCTCGGCCGCGGCCATACGCGCGGGCGACTCCGTGGACACCTCGATGGGGATGACGCCGCTCGAAGGGCTCGTGATGGGGACTCGCTCGGGCGACATAGACCCGGCCATCTTTGACTTCATCATGGCGAAGGAGGGGCTCTCGGCGCAGGAGGTTGACTCGGTTCTCAACAAGCAGTCGGGCCTCATTGGCATCTCGGGCCTTACGAACGACATGCGCGAGCTTTTAGACGAAGCTCGCGAGTCGAACGACCGCCGGGCGCGGCTCGCCATAGAGATTTTCTGCTACCGCGTGCGCAAGTACGTGGGCGCCTACCTCGCGGCGCTCGGCGGCGCGGACGCGCTCGTCTTCACGGGCGGCATAGGCGAGAACTCGCCCGAAATACGCTCGCGCGTCTGCGAGGGGCTCGGCTGGATGGGGGTCGAGCTGGACGAGGCCCGCAACGCCGGGATGGTCGCGCGCCGCGAAGGGCTCATCAGCCGCGAGCCCTCGCGGCTCGCCGTCTATGTCATCCCGACCGACGAGGAGCTGCTCATAGCGCGCGACACCGTGCGCTCCGTGCGCGGCGTCCCGCAGAGGTACTGATGAATCTCAGGACTGTATTCGTCGCCGCGCTGGCGGCGCTCGTGCTGACGGACGCCGCGCCAGTGTCTTGCGGCGGGCAGGGGGGCCGCCCCCGGCCTCCGCAGAACTCGAACGCGGGCGTGAAGCCGACGCCCATGCCGACGCCCGCGGAGGTTAGTGACATGAAGGTGCTCGCGGAAGGTTTCTACGGGAAGGTGGAGGAGCCCTTCCTCGTCGTCGCGCGTAGTCGCGAGGTTTACGCGGCGCTGCGCTCGCTCGCCGAGGGGCTGCCCGATCTCGGCGATGAGTTCTTCGAGTCGGGTGTGGTCGTCGCCGGCTTCCTGGGGACTAGGAACTCGGGCGGCTACGCCGTCGAGATAACGCGCGAGGGGGGTGGCCCCGTGGTCGTCTCGGAGCGGGAGCCCCCGAAGGGCTCTATGACGACGATGGCGCTCACGCAGCCCTACAAGGTCGTGTCGGTGCCGCTGGGCGAGAGCCGGCTCGAAGTCGAGGCGCGCGGGCGCTGGGCCGGCTCCCTCATGCGACCCTACAAGGTCGAGGCCGGCGAGATGGAGGTGAGCGGCGGGATAGCGGGCCGCACCGCGAGCTACGGGCTCGAAGGGAGTTTGAGCGCCGCGCGGCGCGAGGGGCTCGTGACGCTCGCCTTCGACCTGCGCGGGGCGGGCGCAATGCGCGAGCGCGTGATGAAGACGGTCGCGAGCGGCGTCGTGCGCGGGGGCGGCGACTTCGAGATGACTAACGTTGACCCCGGCAACCTCGTCGAGCACCCCCGCAGTCCCGTGCGCGTCACTGGCAAACTCGCGGGCGACCGACTCACGCTCGACTTCGAGACGCAGCCCATAAACATCCCCGACAGCTTCACCGGCCGCGGCCGCCTCGAAGCCGCCGCGCAGGGCAAACCCTAACGTTTGCTAACTAGAAAGCCGAGAGGGTTGACGACAGCCGTGCCGTCGTCAACCCTCTTTCTTTAACCCGCGACCCGAAATCCTTTCAGGGCTCAGGCTCGGAGATGAAGTCCTGCGTCTCTGTGCCGCCCTTGCCCGTGCGCTTCGAAACGCCCTGGCCCGCGGTGCCGCGCGTGAAGGGGCGCGGCGAGAGCGGCAGCGCCTTCCGGTTCTTATTGGGGAGCTGAACCGGCGCGGGCGCGGGCAGCGTGATGGCGCTCTGCGCGGTTATACAGGGGGCCGGTTCGTCGGCCGGCGGGCCGTCCCTGACGGGCGTCAGCAGGAAGGCGTGCAGGAAGCCGGACGGGTTCGTGCCGAAGCCGACTATCTGCCCCCGGTTGTTTATCGAGCGCGCCTCCAGCAGCGTCCAGTTGCTGCCCGCGGTCAGGTCGTTTAAGTCGCGCATGCCGTTCACGCTGTCCCAGACGAAGGCGCGCGACACCCCGCGCGCTATCTCCGAATAGCCGACGACCTCGCCGCCCGCGTTTATGTCGTATGCGACGCTGCGGCCGCTCGTGCCGGGCAGCGCGCCCAGGTCTTGCATGCCGCCCTCCTTCGTGTAGAGGAAGGCGTGGAAGACGGGGCTTATACCGCCGGTCGAGGTGGTCGAGTAGCCGACGACCTGGCCCGCGTCGTTTATCTCGTAGGCGAAGCTGAGCGACCCCGTGCCGAGCGTGCCGAGGTCTGTCATCGTGCCGTCGCTCAGCAGGAAGGCGTGCGTCTGCCCCGTCCGCGTGGCCGAGTAGCCGACTATCTGGCCGAGGTTGTTTATGCCGCGCGCGGCGCTGGAGTTCCCGCCGAGCGTCGTTATCTGGCGCATGCCGTTCGCGCTGTCCCAGACGAAGCCGCGGTCTATGAGCTGGCCTATCTCCGACTGGCCGACTATCTGGTTGGCGTCGTTGATGTCGAAGGCCGTGGCGAAGACGCCGCCGAGCGTGCCGAGGTCTTTCTTTCCGAAGATGTCAGACCAGACGAAGACGTGCGCGTTGTTGTTGGAGACGGCCGCGTTGCCTACGGCGTAGCCCGACTCGTTGACGGCGTAGGCGGCGCCGCCGTCGGTGCCGCCGAAGGAGTTCATGTTAGTCATCGCGCCGCCCATCCACGCGAAGGGGAGCGACGAGCCCGGCGCTGGCTGCGAGTGGCCTACGACGCGGCCGGAGTTGTTCACGCCGAACGCCTTGCTCTCCGGCCCGCCCAGCGTGCCGAGGTCTGTGACCGTGTAGCTCGTCACCTGCGCCCCGCCCGCCCGGGGCCGGAGGGCGGCCGCGGCCACGAGCAGGCAGAGAACCGTCAGGCACACGAGCGCCGGGCGCGGTCTGTTGGGGTGACGCATTTCTAACTCCTTCATCCTTCGATTCGGCGACGGGGGAGTTTGTCAGGAATACACTCGAACGAGACGGGCGGCTGCGGTGCTCGCAGACAGAGACTAAGCGGCCACGCGAGACTTTAAAGGCGCGGGGACGGCAAGTCAAATGCGATTTCGGATTGCGGAATAGATGAGGGAAGAGGGCTGACGACGGCGTTGCTGTCGTCAACCCTCTTCCTTTTATCTGCACTCCGAAATCCGCAACGCTCAGCGGCAGGCGGCGGCGATGGCCTCGTCGAAAATCTCGAGGGCCACGTCTGCGTTCTCGCGCGTTAGGACGAGCGGCGGCGACCAGCGGATCGTGTTGTAGCCGGCCCCGAGCAGTATCAGGCCGCGGTTGTAGCACTCCATCTCGACCCGGTCGCGCAGCTCCGGCGCGGGCTTCAAGGAGCCGGCCTCGACCAGCTCGACGCCGACCATCAGCCCCATGCCGCGCACGTCGCCTATGCAGTCGTGCTTGGCGGCGAGCTTTCGCAGCCCCGCCATCAGGTGCTCGCCGACCTCGGCCGCGTTGGCGACGAGCCCGCGCTCTAACAGTTCGATGGTTTTGAGCGCGGCGGCGATGGCAACGGGGTTGCCGCCGAAGGTAGAGGCGTGGGCGCCCGGCTTCCAATCCATCAAATCCGCGCGAGCCACACACGCGCCCATCGGCAGGCCCGAGGCTATGCCCTTCGCCAGCGTGATGATGTCGGGCTTGAGGCCGTAGTGGTCGCACGCGAACATCTTCCCCGTGCGGCCCATCCCCGACTGCACCTCGTCAACGATGAGAAGCATGCCGTGCTCATCACAAATCCGGCGCAGGCCGTCGAGGAACTCCTTCGGCGCGGGTACATAGCCGCCCTCGCCCTGCACGGCCTCGACGACTATGCCCGCGACTTCTTCGGGCGGCGTGGTCGTCTTGAACAGGCGGTTCTCTATCCAGTCGAGGCTCGCCGCGGCCGCAGCCGCGCCGTCCGTGCGCTCGCCCGTGAACGGGTGGCGGAAGGCGTTGGGGTAGGGGACGTGCACAACGTCAAGGAGCTGGCGCTTGAAGCCCGTGCGCTGCGCGACCTTCGACGAGGTGAGCGACAACGAGCCGAGCGTGCGGCCGTGGAAGCTGTTGAAGAAGGCTATGAACTTCTCGCGGCCGGTCGCGTGCATGGCGAGCTTGAGCGCAGTCTCGACCGCCTCGGTGCCGCTGTTTGCGAAGTGGGTCTTGGTGGGCGAAGGCACCGGCACTATCTCGTCGAGCTTGCGCGCCAGCTCTGGCATGTGGCGGTAGTAGAAGTCGGTGCCGCACATGTGTATGAGGGACGCGGCCTGCTCCTGTATGGCGCGGACTACCTCCGGGTGGCAGTGGCCGGTAGAGCAGACGGCGACGCCCGCGTTGCAGTCGAGGAAGGTGTTGCCGTCAACGTCCTCGACCCAGACGCCCGAGGCACGCTCGGCCACCAGCTTGTAGGCGGGGCGCGGGTAAGAGGGCGTGACCCATGTGGCGTCGGCCTCGACGATCTCGCGGCCCTTCGGGCCCGGCAGTTCGGTCTTTATCTCCGGTCTCTTCGGAGGCGCTGAAGTTGCAGACATAAAAATTCTCTCCTTTCGGAAGGCGCGAGGGGTTATTCGATTTGAAGGAAAATGGCGCGCCGGGAAGGAGACGGCCGGCTAGTCCGCGAACAGGTCGGCGCGGGCGTCGAGCGGGCGGAAGTGCGGGGACGGAGAACAGAGAGTCATAATCTTAAAACGCGGCGCAGATTCTATCACTGGGCGCCGCGGCGTTTCCAGCGCACGCCGTCGCGCGTGTCTTCGAGCGTGATACCGCGCGAGGCGAGCTGGTCGCGTATCTCGTCGGCGCGGGCGAAGTCGCGGCGGTGGCGGGCCTGCTGGCGCTCTTCGATGAGCCGCTGGATGTCCTCGTCGAGCAGCGCCGGCTCGCCCTCGGGGAAGATGTTGAGCACGGAGTTGAAGCGCTCGATGAGCGCTAGCACGTCGGCGCGGTCGTCCGAGCGCAGCGTGCAGCCGTCGAGCGCGCGGTTCACCTCGGTCTTGAGGTCGTGGACGGCCGCGAGCGCCACAGACGTGTTGAGGTCGTCGTCCATGCCCGCCTCGAACTGTTCGAGAGCGCGCGCGGCCACGGCCTTCAACTCCGGGTTCGAGCCGGGCTCCGTCCGCGCGTCGCGCAGGCGCGCGCGCAGCGTGCGCAGCGACTCGACGGTCTTCTCGGCGCCGCGCAGCGCGTCGAAGGTGAAGTTGAGCTGCTTGTTATAAGGCACGCTCATCAGCAGGTAGCGTATGGCAGTAGGGTCGAAGCCTTTGTCGCGCAGGTCGCGGAAGGTGTAGTAGTTGCCGCGCGTCTTCGACATGCTTTCGCCCTCGACCTTCAGGTGCTCGGCGTGCAGCCAGTAGCGCGCGAACTGCTTGCCGGTCGCGCCCTCCGACTGCGCTATCTCGTTCTCGTGGTGCGGGAAGACGAGGTCAATGCCGCCCGCGTGTATGTCGAACGTCTCGCCGAGGTACTTCATGGACATCGCCGAGCACTCTATGTGCCAGCCGGGGCGCCCCTTGCCAAGCTCCGTCTCCCAGGCGGGCTCCGCCGGGTCGTCCTGCGACTTCCAGAGGGCGAAGTCGCGGGCGTCCTCCTTGTCGTACTTGTCCGTGTCAACGCGCTCGCTCCCCCCCACGATGTTGCCGGCGAAGTTTATCTTCGAGAGCTTGCCGTACTCGGGGAAGGATGCGATGCGGTAGTAATAGGATCCGTCCGAACGGTAGGCGTGGCCCTTCGCCTCGAGCCGCTTGATTATGTCAACCATCTCGGGGATGTGGCGCGTCGCCTGCGGCGTAACGTCGGGCCGCTCGGCGCCGAGCGCGTCGAAGTCCTCCCAGAGCGCCTCGATGTACTTGGCCGTGTACTCGTCAATAGTCTTGCCCTGCTCGCGCGAGAACTTGATGATGCGATCCTCGATGTCCGTGATGTTCATCACGTGTGTGAGGCGGTAGCCCTTGTATTTGAGGTAGCGGCGCAGCAGGTCGCCGAAGACGGCGAGCGAGCGGAAGTTGCCGATGTGCGCGTAGTCCCAGACGGTCGGGCCGCAGATGTAGAGCCTTACTTCGCCCTCCGTGATGGGGCGGAACTCTTCGAGCCGGCCTGTAAGAGTGTTGTAGAACCTGAGCATCTCTCCTCGCGCCTCTTTCGGGCCCTGGCCTTGGGCGTTGAAAAGAGTCTAGGCAAGGGGAGGCGGCCGCGTCAAACTTCACCGCTCTTTGAAGTGCTCGAAGCCGCCGGGGCGGAGCGTGCGCGCGCGGCCGCCCCGAAGGAGCCTGAGCTTGCCGGGCTCGGCCGTCACTTCGCCTATCCGCGTGACGGGGACGCCGCCGAGCTGTTCCGGGAGCTTTGAAGCGGCGCGGGGCGAGACTGTGAAGAGCAGCTCGAAGTCCTCGCCGCCGTCGAGGGCGAGGCGTAGCGCTTCGTCGTCGGTCTTGACGGCGTGGCCGAGGAGCGGGTCGAGCGGCAGGAGGGCGGCGTCCACCGTCGCGCCGGCCCGGCTCTCGCGGCAGAGGTGCGCGAGGTCGGACGAGAGGCCGTCGCTTAAGTCAATCATCGCCCTCGCGAGTCTGCTCTCGCCCAAAAACATCCCCCACTCGACGCGCGGCGTGGGGCGCGTCTGCCGCAAGGCGAGCTCCCCGCGGGCGTGCGTTAGCCGTGCGCCCGAATCGGCGCGCTCGCGCAGCACACGCAGGCCCGCGGCCGCGCCCCCCAGCGAGCCCGTCACGAAAATCAGGTCGCCGGGCCGCGCGCCCGAGCGGAGCACGGCGCGGCCGCGCCTGACTTCGCCGAGCACGATTGAGTCGAGTGTGACGCCCTCGGGAGTGCGCGAGGTGTCGCCGCCGATGAG
>DASPKR010000745.1:0-3794 GCA_035627975.1 Pyrinomonadaceae bacterium
CGCCGTCACGAAGCGGCGCGCCGCGCTCCTCGAGCGAATCGTCCTCCTCTTCATCCCCGTCTATAACGTGGACGGCCACGAGCGGCGCGGCCCTTTCAACCGCATCAACCAGAACGGCCCCGCGGAGACGGGCTGGCGCGCGAACGCCATGAATCTGAACCTCAACCGCGACTACGCTAAGGCCGACGCGCCCGAGACGCGCTCTTGGCTGCGCCTCTGGGACGAGTGGCGGCCCGACCTCTTCATTGACTGCCACGTGACCGACGGAGCCGACTACCGCTACAACGTCACATATCAGTTCGAGCACGGCGATAACGTCCACCCGGCCGTGCGCGCGTGGTCTGAAGAGGCGTTCGGCCGGAGAATCCTGCCGGCCGCCGAGAGGGCCGGGAACCTGCTCTCGCCTTACCTCTCCTTCCGCGACAACCGCGACCCCGCCCGGGGCGTTGACGCGCTCGTCACGACGCCGCGGCTCGCAACCGGCTACGCGCCCGTCGTGCGCAACCGCCCGGCCCTCCTCATCGAGACGCACATGCTCAAGCCCCACCGCTCGCGCGTGCGCGGCACATACGACTTGCTGGCCGCCGCCCTCGAAGAGGTCAGCCGCGACCCCTCGTCGCTCCTTCGCGCCGTGCGACTCGCCGACGAAGAGACCGCCGCGCACAACCCTCCAAAGCCCCTGCCCTTGAGCCTGAGCCTGACGGACAAGCCTTCGCAGATGATGCTGAAGGGTTGGGCGATGAAAATCACACAGAGCGAAGTCTCGGGCGCGCGGCGCGTCGAGTGGGACACGGCGCGGCCGCTCGACACCGCCATCCCTTTCTACTCCGAAACCGTCACGGCCGTCTCCGTCACGCCGCCGCTCTACTACATAATCCCGCCGCAGTGGAAGCAGGTCACGGAACTCCTTGCGGCGCACGGCCTGCGGCTTCGGCGTCTGCGCGAGCCCGCGACACTCGAAGTCGAGAGCTACCGCTTCCGCGAGGTGAAGTTCGCGCTCGCATCGTTCGAGGGGCGCGTGACCGTGAGTTCCCGCGCCGAGACCGTGCGCGAGCGAAGGGCTTACCCCGCCGGCTCCGTGCTCGTTCCGCTCGCGCAGAGGGACGCGCGAGCGGCCGTGCACCTGTTAGAGCCCGAGGCGCCGGACTCGCTCGTCTTCTGGGGCTTCTTCAACACGGTCTTCGAGCAGAAGGAGTACGCCGAAAGCTACGTGCTCGAAAAACTCGCCCGCGAGATGCTGGAGAGGGACGCGAAGCTAAAGCGGGAGTTCGAGCGGCGCCTCTCGGAAGACCCGAAGTTCGCCGCGAGCGCGCAGGAGAGGCTGCGCTTCTTCTACGAGCGGTCGCCCTACTGGGACAGGCATTTGAATCTCTACCCAGTCGGGCGCGTCACGTCGCCGCTCCCGCCGGGCGTAGCGCTCGACTGAAGCGGGCGGCAAGTTAAAGGGCGGCTTAGCAGTCTCCCGGCCGAGGCCCACGCGGGGGCCACGAAAGCCGGCGGACTGCGAAGCCGCCCTCGAAGTTGATCCGCCCGTCCGGCTTACGCTTAGACCGTGCGGCGCCCCGTCAAGAGGTTGATGACGAGGATGACCGCCGCGATGACCAGCAGCAGGTGAATCAGCCCGCCGCCGATGTTAGCTATCAGGCCGAGGAGCCAGAGCACCAGAAGCACCACCAGAATAGTCCACAACATTTTCGCATTCTCCTTCTGTCCAAAGTCATAAACTGTCGGCTCGAGGTTTATCCAACCCGCCCGCGCCGTCATTGTGCAACGGCCATGCCAGCACGCTCCGCCGCCCCAGAAACTCACCAAAACCCTTGTAAATTTACCTGTTTTTCGCCTCCGCGTTAGGCACAGCGCCGTGCGGCTCGGCCCGGTTTTGTATCGAAATACGCCGCCGCGCCCGAATCTTTCATGTCCGAATACAGGGCAAGGCGCGGCGCGCTCACGCCCGCGGCAACCGGGCGGCCCCCGTTTTCATCGGACAGGCGTCGGGCAGTCGGCGGTTTGTTTGAAACGTAAGGGGCCGGAAGGCGGCGGGCTTTTCCGCTGGACTTGAAAAGCGCGGGGCTGTTAGAGTGTTAGCGCGTCGGTTGTCGCGCCCGGCCCCTTCACGCGCGAGTTCCGAACCCGGTAAAACCTTTAGCGAATCTGCCGGCCTTCGCTCGGCCCTTCTGAGGCGGTCTCTCGCCGAATCAGAAATTAAATTTGAAATTGCTTCCCCCGACCCCTTCGGATTTTCGTCGTCGAGGTGTTTATGCCTTTTTCCCGCTTGTCCCCCCGCACGCAGAAGTTGACGGCCGCCGTGGCAGGCGGTTCGCTTCTGGCGCTGCTGCTCGCGGCCGCGGTCGTCGTAAAGCTCCACAACGGCGCGAGCCAGCCCGTAGTCAAAGAGATTAACTACACGCAGCTCCGCGAGCTGTCGGAGCGCGAGGGGGCCGCGGCCAGCGTCACTATTCAGGGCGAGACCGTAACGGTGACGGCCGCCGACGGCTCGCTCTCACGCGCCGTCGTGACGAGCGAGGCCGCGCAGCAGTTGGTTGCCGCCTCCTTCGAGAAGAACAAGGCGCAGGTCGAGTTCCAGACCGTCAAGCCCCCCGCAATCGTCACGGCCTTCAACTACCTTCTGCCTCTCTTCACGGTCTCGGTGCTGGGCTTCATCGGCTGGCGCGTCTATGCGAGCATGAGCGTTCAGGGCGATTTCAGCCCGGCCGAGGCGAAGGCCGGCGGCGAGGCCGTCACCTTCGCCGACGTGGCCGGCGTGGACGAGGCCCGCTCCGAGCTTGCCGAGACCATCGAGTTCCTCCGCGACCCCGAAAAGTTCGGGCGCCTCGGCGGCCGGCCCCCGCGCGGCATACTGCTCTCCGGCCCTCCGGGGACGGGGAAGACCCTGCTCGCGCGCGCGGCCGCCAACGAGGCTCGCGTGCCTTTCCTCTCCGTCTCAGGCTCGAGCTTTCAGGAGAAGTTCGCCGGCCTTGGCGCCTCGCGCGTCCGCAAGCTCTTCGCGAAGGCGAGGGCGCAGGCTCCCTGCGTCATCTTCATTGACGAGATTGACGCGCTGGGCCGTAAGCGCGGGCGCGGGAGCGACTCGGCCTCGGCCGACCAGGATCAGACTCTCAACCAGCTCTTGGTCGAGATGGACGGGTTCGAGCGCCTGAGCGGCGTCGTCGTCATTGCATCCACGAACCGGCCCGACATACTCGACTCGGCGCTCACGCGCCCAGGCCGATTCGACCGCGAGATAACCGTCAACCTCGCGGACATGCGCGGGCGCGAGCAGATTCTGCGCGTCCACGCGCGCAAGCTGAAGCTGGAAGAAGGGCTGGATTTGATGTGGATTGCGCGCGGCACGCCCGGCTTCTCCGGCGCCGACCTCGCGAACCTCCTGAACGAGGCCGCCATCGCGGCGACGCGCGACGGCTCCGAGGCCATCGGCCGCCCGCACGTCGAGTACGCGCGCGACAAAATCCTTATGGGCGTCGAGCGCGAGGGCTTCATGATGGACGAGGAGGAGCGTTACGCGACGGCCGTCCACGAGGCGGGCCACGTCGCCGTCGGCCTCGCCGTCAAGAACGCAGACCCCATCCACAAGGTCTCGATACTCCCGCGCGGCCGCGCCCTCGGCGTCACGCAGTCGCTCCCGGAGCGCGACCGCCTGATGAAGAAGCGCGAGTACCTCGAAGACCAGATAGCCATCCTCCTCGGCGGCCGCGCCGCCGAGATGCTCCTGCTCGACACGATGACGGCCGGCGCGTCGAACGACATAGAGCGCGCCGTCGAGATAGCGCGCCGGA
>DASPKR010000746.1:0-10606 GCA_035627975.1 Pyrinomonadaceae bacterium
GTAGCCGCGATAGACCATCTCCTCGCCGAAGGCCGCGAGCGTCCAGACCAGCAGCAGCAGTATGCCGAGCACGACAAGATTTCCGCGGACGGCCGCGAACTGGCTCAGGTCAACCGGCTGTCTCATCAGGCGCACGACGAGCGGCTCCAAGACGTATGCGATGAAGAACTGTAACCCGGCCCCCACGGCCGCCCCGACCGCCAGCGCGCGCCCCCAGCTCGCCGGCCGCTTCAACCCGACGCCTCGCCAGCCGACGCCGCGCGCCCACAGAGAGAGCCAGCCCAGGGCGAGGAGCGCCGGTATCTCACTCAACGGCATTAAGCCCGCGAGGTGCGCAGCCAGTATGGCGAGGGCGACGGCCAGCTCAAGGGCGATGAGCCACCTGCTGTCGCGCAGTAGAGTTCCGAGGCGAGCCCGGAGGCCCCTTCGCGGAGTCGTGTGATTTTGCCGGCTCATTCCGCGACCC
Organism: Pyrinomonadaceae bacterium; assembly: GCA_035627975.1. Taxonomy (GTDB): domain Bacteria; phylum Acidobacteriota; class Blastocatellia; order Pyrinomonadales; family Pyrinomonadaceae; genus QHXN01. Next base: position 467 of record DASPKR010000746.1, read on the forward strand.
CGGCGTGCTTACACCAGACGACCGTGTAGCGCCACAGCACGTGGCGCTTGACGCGGGCCGAAGGTAAGTGCTCCCTACACATTTCCCTGACCCCGGCCATAGTTAAGTAGGGCTCATTCCTGCCGTGCTCGGCCCAGGCCTCCCTGACCTCGCGCGGCATCCGCGGCCGCCCCGTCTTCAAGAATCGCTGCGCCGCGCTCACGGGCCACGCGAGCGCGCTCAGGCACGAGTCAGCGAGCCCCCCGTCGGCGACGAGGTCGTTGATGACGAGCACGCCGCCCGGCTTGAGCGCGCCCTTCATCTTCAGCAGAGCCGGAGCGAGCGGGAGGTGATGCAGCGTGGCGATTGACACGACGCAGTCGAAGCCTTCGGCCGGGACGGAGAGTTGCATAAAGTCGCCGAGCACGTGCTCGACGTTATCGCGGCCGGCCGACTGTAATCTCGCGAGTCGAATCATCTCAGGGGAGAGGTCGAGGGCCGTGACGCTGCGCGCGCGGGAAGCCAGGAGCCGCGTGAACGCCCCCGCGCCGCAGCCGACCTCCAACACGTTTTCGGGGCGGGGCGGGAGAAGGCGCAGGAGGTGGTCGTAATAAATATCGCCCGCACCGCGGCCGCCTTCCCGCTCGGTCAGCAGGGCGATTCGATCAAACTCCTCACGCACTTGGCGCATTGACGCGCTCATACTCTTAAAATCCTTGTAGCGAGTCGCCGTAGAGGTGGTTGCCGTAGTACTCCTTTTCGCGCTCCTTGGGGTATTTTTCAAAATCGATGTACGGGCGCAGGCAATGGGGGCAGCGGAGCGGGTTCAAGTACCGGAAAGCGCCGTTGCATTGCCCGCGCTCGCACCGTGGCAGGCGGCTCTCGAAGCGCTCGAGCGCGTCGGCGTCCGCCTCGCCCAGCACGGGCGGCGCGTCTTCGAGGTAGCTGCTCGCGACCAGCGTGTGCGGCGCGCCGGAGCAGTAGAAGTAAACCAGGTCGGCGAAGCCCGCGTGGAACGACTGTAGCCGAAAGCTCTTGCCGCAGTAGTCGCAGATGCACATCGCGGAAACATTCCCCGGTGTGATAGTCCCAGGGAAGTGAAGGCCGCGGTAGAAAAGCCCTTTCCCGGCCAGGTCGTCCCCCGTGCCGCTGAACTCCGGGAGCATGAAGGGCTGGAACCGTAGCCCCTTTTCGCCCCTGTCAAAAGCCCCCCGCGGGTCTTCGTCTCTGCTTTTGGTGACGACGCCGTCCGACTGCACAACGAACTTCGGCGAGACGCGCACGGACAGGTGAAGAAAGCGCCCGCCCTCGTCGAACGCGGAAGACAGATCAAAGGAGCGGGCGGCGCCGGCGCTGTCGAGAAAGTGGAGACGGGAGCCGGCACTCAGTTCCGCGACCGGCAGCCTCTCCACGGGAAGCTCTGACGAGGAGACGGAGCACAGCTCGGCGTCATCAATCAGGGCACGCAGAAGCAGCTTGTCGGGCGTAGGCTCCTTAGGGCGAGATTTAAACGGCCACTTCACAAACCCTCCCCACTCGCTACGCCTCTTCAACCCAAGGTTGATTATAAACTGCAAGCGTGGCAACTTCGTATAGCTTGACGGCTAAATTAAGGTGCTCGCTCGGGGCCGCGCCTTTACGCCCGGCCCGCGCCTAATGGATAAAACGCTAAAGGCCACCCGCTCGGGTGGCCTTTAGCGTTTTAGGCGCAGGAGCCCGTGCCTCTATGGCACGACCGACAGCGATACGTTCTTGGCGAGCCCGTTCGCCTCGGCCCTTATCAGCGACGTGCTGCTCGCCGTCACCTCCGAGGTCGTGATTGTGAACGTCCCCGTCGTCTGCCCCTCGGGCACGGTCATCGTCGCGGGGACGCGCGCGACGTTCGTGTTGCCGCTCCTGAGCTTCACGACCATCCCGCCCTGCGGCGCCGGCGCGAGCAGCTTAACCGTCCCCGTGGACGAGCCGCCGCCCGTGACCGTCTTGGGCGAGAGCGTGAGCGACTGCACGCCGTTGGCGAAGCGGAACAGCGCGCGGTGCGTTGTGCCGTCGTTCAGTTGCATGGTGAACTCGCGGCAGCTCCCGTAGGGCCAGTCCCCTTGAGTCCGCCAGCGGTACGTGTAGCGGTTGTTGGCGGCCGAGTAGCTGAGCCCGCTCGTCCCGCCCGTCAGCACCGGCTCGGGCGCGCCTATCTGGGCCGCGGTGAAGCAGTCAACCTCTACCGAAGTCGGCGAGCCGTCCGCGAAGATGTTCAGCCCGCGGTCGCCGCCAAGGCTGAAGCCCAGCGAAACATACGAGCCCGGCACGGCGTTGGCGAAGGCCGGCGGGGCCGGCAGCCCCGAGAAGCCCTGGAAGTCGTAGATGGTCGTGAGCGTGACGGGGACTGTGACGAGCGGCCGCGCCGAGTCGTTGCTCGCCACGCACAGCTTGCCCGTGAGCGAGCCCGGCACGGGCATGCCCGCCGAGTTAAACGTCACCGTGATGCCCGACTGCTGCCCCGGCGCCGTCGTGCCGCTCGCCGAAGAGACGCCCAGCCACGGCAGGTCGGAGGGCGAGTTGCAGTCCGTGGCCGCCTCCGTAATCGTCCACTGGAGCGCGGTGCCTCCGCCGAGGCTCCCGTTCTGAATGCCCAACTCCTGCTGTGTGGTCGAGCCCGGTATCTGCGCCGCCGTCATGGCCGGCGGGTTGACTGCGATGCCGGCCTGGCACGCGGCCGGGATGTCGAAGGCCTGCGTGCCGTCGGTCACGCTCGCCGAGCTCCCCTGCACGGCGCTCACGCCGAGCCCGCGCTTGGCGAAGCCCTTCCATATGGAGCACTGGTTGGCGCCGCCCGTCAGAGCCTGGTCGGCGAGGAGGATGGCGTCGCGGCCGTCAACGAAGCCGGGGCTGCACTTCTGCAACTTCATGCCGTCCATCACGAGCTGTATGGCGAGGTTGTTGCCGCCCGTCGTCCAGTCGCCGCGGATGTCCGGGTTGAAGCCGTGCTCGGCGACGAGGTTCCAGTAAACCTCCCACAGCATCGAGGCCCAGATGTAGCCGACGCCGTGCGGCACGGCCGCCGTCTTGACGCCGTCGTAGGTGGCCGGGTTGGTCGCCATGTCCGTCGAGTAGGGCGTGGGGCGTATGCCGAAGCTGTCGGCAGGTTGGTAGAGGACGTACGTGCCTACGCCGCGGCGCTGCTCGGGCGTGTCGCCCTCGCGCGCCGTGAGCGCGAGCCCGAGGAAGTCGCTCCAGCCCTCGCCCATCTGCTCCTGGTTGCGAAGGCAGCTCACGTTCGACGGGCCGCCCGTCAGGCGGTTGCTGATGCCGTGGCCGTACTCGTGTGTGATCACGCCGCTGTCGAAGTCGCCGTCGCGCAGCCGGTCGGACTCCGTCTTGCGCGCGACGTTGGCCGTGAGCGGCAGGTTGGCGCGCAGCTTGTGGCCGTCGTTGTAGGAGATCATCACCGACGGGATGGCGACGAGCGCGGCGTTCGTGTCGGGCGTGGGCGTCGTGGCGAAGCCTAGCCTGATGGCCGGCCCGCCCGGCACGTTGTTGTGGAGAATGGCGGCGACGGCGCCGGCGTTCTGCGCGTTCAAGACCTTGATTGTGAAGGAGCAGCCGCCGCGCTCAAGGAGCGCGATGGAGCCGGCGGGGAAGCCTACGAGCGGCTCGCAGGCGTCGGTCTTAGTACCGACGTTGTCGTTGACGAGAACGACGTTGCCGGTCAGCCCCACGGGCGGGACAGGCGCGCCGAACTGCGCGTCGGTCGCGTCGTAGGCGCCGGCCGCGGGCGAGGGCGCCTGCACAGTGACCCTGTTCGGGTAGGGCGGCTGCCACAGGTACATCTGCATGGTCGGGCGCGAGCCATCAACCGGAGTGCCGAAGTTCGCGTTGTTCAAGGGCGCGCTGGCGCCGTTGGGCGTCCCGTCCTGCGCCTGGGCCTGAACGTAATAGTTGCCCGCGCCGCCGCGCCCGTAGTTGTTCGCCTGGAAGTTGCCCGACTTCTCGTCGAAGCCGTAGCGGTAGAACACGTCGTGGATGATGTTGTTCCAGTAGAAGAGGTTCGTGACGGCCGCCGGGCGGTACTCGAGCGGCTCGCGCGAGAAGTCGAGCGGGAAGTCGAAGTCGAGGCCGGAGCCGCCGTCGGGCTCGCTCAAGGGATCAGGCAAGCCGTCGCCGACGGTGTCTGCGTAGGCGTGCGCGTTGTTGCCGCGCGTGATGGTGAACTCGGGGCCGTCGGCGCCGTTCGTGTCGTGCCAGCCGTAGGGCGATGCGAGCGCGTCAGCCGCGCCCTCGGCGAGCGAGCGAGCGCCGTGGTTCGGGCTCTCAATCGGGTGCGCGAAGACGCGGTAGGACGAGCCGTCCTGCACGCCTTGGAACGAAGACGACGCGGCCGCCGACTGGCTCGCGGCCGTCGTGCCGGTCGAGTTGCCGGACGGGGCGCCTGCCGCTTCGCCGCCGGGGGCGAAGTTGTCGTGGTCAACGTAGTCGTCCTGCGAGAGCAGTTCGCCCGTCTGCGCGTCAACGCGCAGGCTCCACCAGTGCTGCTGCGAAAGCTCCTCGATCTCAACGTCCCAGGCGAGCCGCACGGCGTTCCCGACCGGCTGATAGACGAGCTTGACGGGGATGCGGCTGCGAGAGATGCCGCCCTTCGAGAGCAGGACGGCGCGCGAGGCGCCGCCCGGCGCGCTCTCGACCTTGAGCGGCTCGATGGGGCTGAGGTTGACGGCCTCGGCCGCGGCGAGCGCGGCCGCCACGGCGTCAATCGCGGGCGTCGTCGTGTTCACGGCCGACGCGAGGTTAGGCACGAAGTCGGAGCCGCGGCTCAGCACCGTGCCGTCCTTCGCGACGTTGACGTTGATGACGGCGCCGTAAACCTCTACGCCCTGGTAACGCTGCCGCAGATAGACGTGGCTGACGCCGGTGTGCCCGCTCGTGTAGGCGTCGGTGACGGCGATGTCGGCCACGTCGGCCTGCGTCAGGCCCAGCTCCTGCCGGTGCTCTACGACGTAGCGCAGAGCGACCTGCGCCGCCGGCGCGTTCTGCGCCCCGGCGTCGCCCGTGGGCGTGGCGCCCGTGAAAAAGAGTGCGGCCGCCGCCAAGGCGACGAAGCAAATAATGAGAAGGGGCCTGATCATCTTCTTTCCTCCGGCGTGTCGTGTCTGGTGTTGCCACGTTACAGTGCGTGCAGGACTGAAAGCGACGCGTACAGGATAAGGATGTGGGTTGAGGAATTCTTGAGAGCCGCTTGAGGCGGGGCGGGCGCCCCCCCGCGGCGGCGGGAGCGGGCGGGGCATGTCGTTGAAATTAAATGTGATCAGGTTGCGCCGGCGCGCCCGGCGCGGGTATGTTTGGTGACGAAAATTTTCGGGGGGCTGGGATGGTCAATTACAGGCCGGCCGGTGAGGAAGACGTGGCGGGGGCGGTCGAGGTGTTCGTCGAGGCCGTAGGCGACCTCTACGCGCGCAACGGCGTAACGACCGCGCCGCCGCCCGACCGGCGCACAATCGAGCAGAACTACCGCCACATACTTCGGACGGGCATATTCCACGTCGCCGAAGCCGAGGGGCGCGTCGCCGCCATATGCCACGCCGTCGTGCGCGGGCCGGTATGGTTCCTCTCGGGCTTCTGGGCGCTCCCCAGTTTGCAGCGGCAGAGAATCGGGGGCGCGATGCTGCGCCGCGTCATGGAGGAGGGCGCCGCGGCCGGAGCCACGGTCTTCTTCACATGGTCTTCGATAGACCTGACGGCGATGGCCGCCTACATGAAGGCCGGGATGCTGCCCGGCTATCAAATCCTCACCTTCAGCGGCCGGCTGCCCGAAGAGACGGCCGGGCCTGACGGCGCCACCGAGATCGAGTCGCAACCGCTCACGATCTCTTCTGCCGCGGCGCTGGACGAGCGCGTGCGCGCGGCTCGCAGGGAAGTGGATCACGAATTCTGGCTCTCGGAAGTCGGCCTACGCGCGCGGCAGTTGGTGAAGGGCGGGAAGGTTGTGGGCTACTTCTACCTGAACGGCGCGGCGGTCGGCCCCGCGGCGTGGGACGAAGAGTTGGGCGCCGAGGCGCTGCTTGCGGCGGCCTGCCGCGAGTTGCGGGGACGCTCCGAAGAGGTTCGACTGATGGCGCCGGGCGTAAACCACGACGCCATACGCTTCGCGCTCGGGCGGGGACTGCGGCTCGTAGCCTTCTCCCACCTGCTCACCACATCCCCCTTCGGCCGCATGGAGCGCTACCTCCCCTCCGGCCCCTCTCTCTTCTGACCCTCGTTGCGCGAAGACGTTGTAAGCCGCGCGGCCCGTCGAGTACAATCCGCGGAACTCGCGCGGCTTTGATCCTTTCATCCGCCACGGCCCGGTTCAGTTTTCGCGCGCGTGGAGGCGCACATGCCGAACTTGCTCCGACACTTTCTGCCGGCCTTCGCGGCCCTCGCCGTGCTCGCGGCCGCGGAGCCCGCGCTCGCCGACGAGGTCGTGCTCAGAACCGACAACGGCGTCGGCCTGAGCAACGTCGTGGGCGGGACGAATAACGCGAGCTTTACATACGGCTCCGGCGCCGACACCGTGACGGTCTCCGTCGTCTCAAGGAACAACCTACAGACTCCCTTCACAACCCTCAGCATGGCGTTCGGCTCCGGGCAGAGCGTACTGACCGACTTCGGCGTCATCAACGTCTCATTCACCGGCAACGGCGCGACGCTGCCCGCCGAGGCGACCCTCGTCGTCAACGTCCTACAGTTGAGCCCGCCCACATCTCAGTTCGGGAACGTCCAGGGGCGTTTCGTCGGCGCCATCTCCGGCACGCTCTCGCCGACGACGAACACGCTGGTCGTCAACTTCGACCAGACCTCCACAACCTTCTTCACCAACGCCAACGACCGGTTCATCTACAGCCTCCTGAGCGGCCAGATGTCGCTCTCGGTCGGCAGCAACGTCATAGGGGCGCGGGTGACCTCGCCCGTCCCCGAGCCGGCCACGCTGCTGCTGCTCGGCACTGGGCTGGCCGGGGCCGCGGCCGCGCGCCGTCGGCGAAAAAACTCTTAGCAATCCCTCAAGCAGCGCCCGCCCGGCGCGCCTTTCCGTCACGGCCGGGGCGCGCGTCGTCCCGTATCGCCGCCCGCGGGCATCTAAGGAGAACTGTGGGTAGAAGGCGTTACAGGTGGCTTTCATATTTCGCGCTCGGGGGGGTTTTGATGCTCGGTGCGGTTTACGGGTCGCTGGCCCTGACGAAGGGGGTGCCGGCGCGCGACCACGCGTTCTTCGCGCGCGACGGGGCGGGGCGCCCGCTCGTCATCGCGCACAGGGGGGGCGCCGGCCTATGGCCCGAGAACACGCTCCACGCCTTCGAGCGGGCGCTCGCCGCGGGCGCAGACATTATCGAGACGGACGTGCGCGCTACCTCGGACGGCGCCCTCGTGCTCATGCACGACGAGCGCGTTGACAGGACGACCGACGGCTCGGGGCGCGTCGCCGACATGACGCTCGAAGAGCTGAGGCGACTGGACGCCGGCCACCGCTGGACGCCGGACGGCGGCCGCACGTTCCCCTTCAGGGGCCGTGGCCTGCGCGTCCCGACACTCGACGAAGTTTTCAAGGCGCTCGGGGGCGCCGCTCGATTCAACATAGAGCCGAAGCAGGCTTCCGCCCCGGTCGTGCAGCGCTTGTGCGCGCTCGTGCGCGAGCACGGGGCGGCCGAGAGAGTGGTAGTCGCCTCCTTCAGCGACTCCGTCCTCGAAGAGTTCCGGCGCTCCTGCCCCGAGGTCGCGACCTCCGCGAGCCCTTCGGAGGCGTGGGCGTTCCTGGCGATGTACGAGGCGGGCCTGGCGGGCTCCTACAGCCCGCCGATGCACGCGCTGCAAGTGCCGGAGCGCGCGGGCGGCGTCCGCGTGCTCACGCGCGGTTTCGTCGAGGCCGCGCACGGCCGCAACCTCAAGGTTCACGCCTGGACTGTCAATTCAGAGGAGGACATGCGGCGGGTGCTGGCGGCGGGGGTTGACGGCGTGATGACGGACTACCCCGACCGCCTCCTCAAGCTGCTTGGGCGCTGAGAGAGGCGGCCGGGGTTTAGTTTTCCGACTCCTCAGTTCGACGCGGCCTTTGCCGCGGCGCGGCGGCTCTTAATGACGCCCGAGTCAACGGTCTTGCCCAGGCGGTTGATGACCTGGAAGTGCATCTCGTCGCCGGCGACTTCGATTAGCATGAAGGACATGTCAGCGTCGTATGCCTTCTCGGTCAGCGGCGAATTCTCCTTGACGTCGCCGGGGCGCAGCTTCCCGCCCGCGCCCGAGATGAAGTAGTGGATGCCCTTCTGCGGCTTGATGCGCTCGTAGAAGTGCTCGTGCCCGGCGAAGACCACGTCAACGCCGTACTTGACGAATATCGGCTCCACGATCTCGCGCAGCCCCGTCGAGGAGCCGTGCTTGCCGCCCGACGAGTAGGGCGGGTGGTGGAAGAACGCCACCTTCCAGCGAGAGCCGTCCTTCGCCAGCTCGCCCTCCAGCCAGCTCACCTGCTTCTTGTCCATGTAGTTGCTGTTCAGGCAGTAGAAGGCCACGTCGCCCTTCTTGAAGCGGTGGTACTCCTCGCCCTTCATGTTGAAGTGGTCGTAGAAGCGCTGGTTCGACTCGTCGTGGTTGCCGAGCGTGGCGTAGAAGGTGACCTTGCTGTCGAGCAGCGGCTTGTATATGTCCTCGAACTTCTTGCGGAAGTCCGCGGCCTTCTCGCCGCCGTACATGTTGTCGCCCATCATCAGCACGAACTCGTAGGGGAACGCCCCCCTGTACGTGGTCATCACGTCGGCGAGCTGCTTCTGCTGCGGCGTCCCTGTGCCGGTGTCGCCTATGACGACGAAGCGGACGGAGTCTTCCTTGTTCGGGAGCGTGAGCATGAGCGCCGAGGCCGGGGCGGTCGCCTTGGCCGCGACTCTGGCGCCGACCGCCTCGCCGCTCTCGGCCGCGGTCGGCGGCTTAGGCTCGCCGGCGCCGGGCAGCGCGTCGGTCATGTAGTCAACTATCAGGCCGTTCTCGCGGTCAACGAGCAAGAGGTTGCGGCCGACGAAGCGGTATCTGAGCTGCTTGGGGAGCTGCGGCAGCTTCATCAGCAGCGTCGGGGACATCTCCACTAGCTCTCTACTCTCCGGGTACGCGTAGTTGACGCGCAGCGGCACGCCCTTCGTCTCGGCCTCGAAGACGGTCTGGCGGACTTCCTGCTTCTCCTGCGCGTCGAGCGCGGTCTTGATGACGGCGCGTATGTGCTCGGCGGCGGCCGGCGTAAAAACGTCGCCGTGCCGGGCGCCTGCGCGCGCCGACCTCACGCGCTCCTGAAAGACGACCTTGTGCTGCTCGATCTGCTCGGGCGTGCTCTCCTTCGGCAGCTTCGGCAGCTTCCTCTCGATCTGCTCGCGCAGCGTCTGGTACTCCTTGACGCGCGCCTGGAAGTCTGCGACCACCTGCGCGTGGCCGGACGAGTGCGGGCCGCCGTGCTGGGCTTGTTGAGTCTGTTTGGTCTGCGCCGCGGCCCCCGCCAGAAGGCTCAGGCAGACGAACGCAGACAGAGCGGGCGCGAGAAATGAGCGTGTTGGCATTGATCTGTATCCCCTCCATCGGCGGGATTGCAAGCCGGGTGCCGGAGGCAGGCGGGCCTGGGCGACGCCGTATAGGTTAAGAAAATACAAACAGATACGGCCGCGGCCGCCCCGGGGGCGTCGGCGCCGGCCGTCGCGGGAGCGAACGCTTGTAGGACAGGGCGCGGTACACGAGGGTCAGAAAAGCAGAGAGGGTTGACGACAGCCGCGGCTGTCGTCAACCCTCTTCCTCCCCCCGCTGGCGGTCGCCTGTTGCGCGCGCCGCGCAAAGTGTTTATGTTGTGCGGCAATGAAGGCTCTCGTCATTGACGACAACGAGCTGGTGCGCGGTAACGTCGCGGAGGTCTTGCGCGCCGACGGGTGGGAGGTGAGCGAGGCCGAGTCGGCCGAGGGCGCCTTCGAGAAGCTCGGCGACGAGCGCTGGTCGCTCGTCTTCTGCGACGTGAAGCTGAGCGCCAAGAGCGACGCCGAGGGCTACGCCGTCCTGCGCCGCTTCGTCGAGGTGCAGCCCGACGCTCAGATAGTCTTGATGACGGGCCACGCCTCGGCCGCGGGCGCGCTGGACGCCGTCTCGATGGGCGCCTACGACTACCTGATGAAG
>DASPKR010000747.1:0-3881 GCA_035627975.1 Pyrinomonadaceae bacterium
GCGCGGGACTGGTGCGAGGGGCGCGTCGCGGAGAGGTGGTGGTGGCAGGCGTTCTTCGGCGGCGAGTGCTATGGCTTGCGCGCGCCGGCCGTGTGGGGCCGCTCGCCAGAGCACGTCCCCGCGGCGCTTCATCACCTCGCGACAAACGGCCGCCTCGCCCCTTTCGCGCGGGCCCTGAGCGCGAGCGACGCGCGCGCTCTGCTCGAAGCCGTGACACGCAGCTTCGGGCTGACGACGCTTGATGAAGGCTTCCACCGCGATGAGGAGCCGCCCGACGCAGAGCGCGACTCGGCGCAGGAGAGTTCGTCGGAAGAGGGGCGGGGCGCGCCCTCAAAACCTGCCGCGGGAGTCGGCGCGACTCGCCGGCCGCCGTGGGCGGCAGTCGCGCCCGAGGCAGAGGCCGCGGGTATCGGTCGCGGGCAACAATGCCTGCTCGGCGTTGGCCTCACGCTCTTCCGCGCCCCGGCGCTCGCGCGCTCGCACGGCTTCGCGAACGCTACCCTGCGTTGGGTTAAAACTTCAGGCGCGGAGGCACATAAGCCGGAGGCAGTCAACGAAACGCGAGGCCGGGGCCATGTGCCGACTCAGTCGGGACCGGGCGGGGCGCGTGCAGGGGACAGGCCCCGTAGCGAAACCGCGAGCGGCGTAGAGCGCGCGCGACGACAGCCGGAGCGCAAGGCCGTCGTCAACAACCCTGTCCGCTTCCTTGAAGATAGCGGGCCGGCGTCGTCGGACGGCGTTCCCGGCGCGCGGGCTTTTGATGAAGTGACGGCGGCGCATGCCGAGCCAGCCAAACCTGACCATGAGTTGGCGCGCGCGTCGAGCCGGGCCGCGCGTGAAGAGGCCGAAGGGAAGGTCTCAAAGAGTGCGAGCACACAAGAGAGCGGTGCGGCGAAGGCGGAGTTGAGCGCGGCCGTTGAGGCGAAGGCAGGGCGTTCGGAAGAGGCTCGGGCGGGAGAGGGCGTCGCGGTCGAGTCGGTGTCAATCACGCCCGGCAGGGCTGACGAGTGGGCGGAGGCTGATGGCTCGGTCGAAGGGCGTGTGTTAACAGAGGCGCGGGTCGAGACCGAGCTGGGCGGCCTCTTCTACCTGATTAACGTCGGGCTCTACCTCGGGCTCTACGCTGATTTCACCTCGCCGCTCGGGAAAGGCAGTTTGCCTCTGCCTTTATTCGACTTCGTGCGCCTGCTCGGCGCGCGCCTCCTCTGCGGTCGCAAGCCGGATGACCCTGTGTGGCGACTGCTCGCGGCGCTTTCGGGCAGTCGCGAGGGCGAGGCGCCGTGCGTTGATTCGGAACTGCCCGCGGCCTGGCGGGTGCCGGCCGAGTGGCTCAAGCCTTTCCCCGAAGCGCGCGAGTGGCTTTGGTCTTGCGCGGCGGGGCGGCTGCGCGTGCGGCACGCTGAAGGCTTCGTGCTGCTCGACGCGCCGGTTGAAGATGAAAGGGCCGCCGTCGAAGCTCTCGGGCGCGAGCTTGCCGAGTACGACGGGATCGTTTCGTTCACGCTTGGGCGTGGCGAGGCCGGACAACCTACGGGCGCTGGTGGCCTAGACTGGTGGCTCGACTGCCTGACCGGCTACGTCCGCGCGAGGCTCCGGCGCGCGCTCGGTGTCGCGAGTGACGTTGAGACCGCGCTACTCCTGTGCGAGCAAAGGGCGCGTGTTCACGTGACGGCTTCGCACCTCGACATTGTCTTCTCGCTCGCCGAGCACCCCGTGGAAGTCAGGCTCGCGGGGCTCGACCGTGACCCAGGCTGGGTGCCTTCGGCCGGGAGGTTCATCGCTTTTCACTATGAGTGAGCAACTCGAAGAGACGGCAACCGCGCGCGAGCCCTTCGGCGACCTGCGCCCGACGCCCGAGTCGCACTTTAAGCTCTACTTCTACGCGGCCGTGCTCCACGTCGTGCGCGAGGTGGCGTCGCTCTTCGGCTCGCACGAGGCGGCCGTCAAGCAGTTCCCGTTCCTGCAAGGTTATTCGGCCGAGCTCTCGTCGCGCCTGTCAAACAACGCGGGCGGGGCGGGCGACGCGGAGTGGTGGCGCGAGGAGCTTCTGGCGTGGGAGGGCACGGCCGAAGTCTATCTGCCGCTGCGCGAGCTGCGTGAGGCGGCCGGCCTCGGCCACGACGCGCTGACGCTTCTGACCTTCGTCGGGCTGTGCGAAGAAGACCCGCGCTTCGGCCTTCTCTTCGAGGCCGTGCAGGGCGGGCGCGGCCAGCAGCAGCCGACGCTCGGGCTGATTGCCGCGTGGTGGGAGTCGGCCGAAGGCGGCTCGGGCGCGGCCCGTAGGAACCTGCGGCGTCTGCAAGAGCTGGGCCTCGTCCAGTTCGGCGAGACGGCCTCGCCGCGCATGAGCTGGACTTTGCAGGCGACTGGGCTGCTCTGGGACGCACTGCGCGGGGCGGGCGAAGAGGTTTTCGCCCCGTGGCTCGAATACCGCCCGCCCGAAGCGCTCTGCCCCCGCGAGGAGCTGGTCGTGGGCGAAGAGGTCGCACGGATGCTCTCGACCGTACCGGCGTTGATGGAGTCGGGCGAGGTCGGCACGCTCGTCGTGCGGGGGCCGCGGCACAACGGCCGGCGCACGCTCGTCGGCGCAATCGCCCGCTCGCTCGGGCGCGGCCTGTTAGAAGTGAAAGGCTTCGGCAGGGAGTGCTCGTCGGGGCAGTCTCGCGTGGCGGACGAGCGCTGGCAGACCGCGGGGACGCTTGCGACGCTGCTCAACGCCGTGCCCGTCGTCGCCCTCGACCTCGGCCCCGGCGAGACGGCGGAGCTGCCGCGCCTCGCAGGCTACAAGGGCGCAGTCGGCGTCTGCATGGAGCAGCAGGGAGGCGTGACGGGGCAGGGAGTCGAGCGCGCGCTCACCGTGACGCTCGAGATGCCCGGCCCCTCGGCGCGCAGGGAGCTTTGGAGGCGCTCGGCCGGCGAAGGCGACGCCGCCGAAATAAGCGACGCCTTTCGAATGACGACGGGGAACATACACAGCGCCGCGGCGCTGGCTAAGTCTTACGCGGCGCTCGACGGGCGCGAGCGCATCTCGCCCGCAGACGTGCAGAAGGCGAGCCGCGCGCTCAACCGGCAGGCTCTCGACACGCTCGCCACGCGCGTCAGGACGCACGGCGATTGGAGCCAGCTCGCAGTCGGCGCGGACACCCTGAGCGAGCTTACCGTGCTCGAGAGCCGTTGCCGGCACCGCGAGCGCATACGCGGAGTTGTAGGCGAGAACCTGGGCGCGCAACTTAACGCGGGCGTCCGGGCTTTGCTCACAGGCCCGAGCGGGACGGGGAAGACGCTCGCCGCGCGGGCGCTCGCCGCCTCGCTCAGGATGGACTTGTACCGCCTCGACCTCTCCACGGTCGTCAACAAGTACATAGGCGAGACCGAGAAGAACCTCTCGCAGATATTCTCGCGGGCCGAGGAGCTGGACGTGATCCTCCTCATTGACGAGGGAGACTCGCTCCTGACGCAGCGCACGGGCGTCCAGACCTCTAACGACCGATACGCTAACCTTGAGACGAATTATCTGCTACAGCGCATAGAAACCTACGAAGGCATCGTGCTGGTGACGACCAACGCAGGCGACCGCATTGACAGCGCCTTCCGACGCCGCATGGACGTGATAATAGACTTCCGCGCGCCCGAGGCGGCCGAGCGCTGGATGATCTGGCAGATTCACCTGCCGGGCTCGCACGCGGTAGCGCCCGAGCTGCTCGACGAGGTCGCCTTCCGTTGCGCGCTCACGGGCGGGCAGATACGCAACGCCGTCCTCCACGCCTCGCTCCTCGCGCTCGGCGGCGGCGGGGCGCTCAGCTCCGAGCACCTGGTCGAGGCAGTGAAGCGCGAGTACCGCAAGAGCGGCGCCGTCTGCCCGCTTCGCAACGTGTGAGACG
>DASPKR010000748.1:0-3484 GCA_035627975.1 Pyrinomonadaceae bacterium
TTGACCTTCTCGACGCGGAAGCGCCCGTCGCGCGCGTGCGCCTCATAGACGTACATGACGGAGGGGAACTCCAGCTCGGAATAGACTATCTTGTTGCGGCGGGTATCGGGCGTGGTGTCGAAGCAGGAGAGTATGACCGACTGGCAGACGGAGACGTTCTGGTGCATGGCGACGGTGCCGGCTTCCGCGCCGATGATGCGCGCCACCTCGTCGCCCACGGCGAGCGGCATCTCCCACCACCCTTCGGCCCACGCGCGCACACCGCGCGTCGCCCAGAGCTCGGCGTACTCCTGCACGCGCTCGAAGGTGCGGCGCGGCATCGCCCCGAGGCTGTGCGAGATAAGATAGACGGCCTTGTCGAGTATCGGGAACTCGCGCCGCCACTCAAGCAGACTGTCGGTCAAAAATTAGACTCCCCCCGTTAGCCTAAGCGTTTGCCGGCCAGTATAGCCGCACGCAGCCGCCGCAGGCAAAAACTGGGGGCGGACGGGCGGCCTAGCGTTCGCGCGTGATGTTGTTGATTTCGCGCTCGGGGTCGAGGGGGCGGTGGCGGAAGGCGTCGGAGGGCGCGCGCAGGTTGTAGGCGGCTATGCGGCGGTTGAGGTCTGCCACGTGCCGGCGGAAGGCGCCGAGCACCTGCCGCCAGTCGTCCTCGGCCCGCGCCGTCGAGCGACTGGACTTTAAGCCCTCTCGATAGACGTTCCAGGAGCGCAGGAGGTCTGCTCGCGCGCCCTGTATGGAAGAGTCAATCTCCTGCTTCTCTCGAACCCAGGGGAGCGTAAGGCAGTTATCCTTGAAGAGCCGGAAGGGGGCGCGCGGAGCCGCGGCCCCCGGCGGGCCTTCGCCGCCGAACAAGCCTTTAAATTTCCGTCCGAAAAAATCGTCCCAGCCGCTCATCGTGCCTTTAACCCACCGCTCCTTCCGACAGAGACTCTCTACGCCGCGCGAGCCCCTCCGGTTTAGACTTTTTACGCGGTTACTGGCGGCCAGGAAAAACTGCTACACTCGGGGCCTCTAACCCTTATGTGGCACCCCGAAAACCCCGTGCGGCACTCGATACCGGAGGCGCGCTGGCCGACGGCCGGCGAAGCCGCGCGCGCACTCCTCTTCAGCCCCGTGCGCGTGGGGCCGATTGAGCTTGAGAGCCGGACTTGGGTGCCGGCGATGGTGCCGTGGCGCGCGACCGAGGACGGCTTCGTCACGCGCGAGAACCTGGAATGGTACGGCCGCTTCGCGGCGGGGCGGCCCGGCGCGATTGTCGTCGAGGCGACGGGGATACGCGACGTGCCTTCGGGGCCGCTCCTGCGCATAGGCCACGACCGCTTCATCGCGGGCCTCCGCGAGCTGGTCGAGACCGTCCGGCGCGAGAGCGGCGGGCGCACGCGCCTGCTCATACAGATAATTGACTTCCTCGCCGTCAGGCGCCGCCCCGAGAAGTCGAAATACTTCGAGCGCTTCCTTGAATTAAGAGAACGACACCGGCGGGCGCTCGCCCGAGCGACCGGCGACGACGCCTGGCTCGGCAGGGATGAGCGAGACGTGCGCGCCTTCCTGCGCGACGCGCCGGAGGAAGTGCTTGAGAAGGTCTTGGACGAGCGGGAGCTTGAGTCTTTGCGCTTCGGCTACCGCGAGCGCGTAACGGACACGCACCTGCCCCACGTCAAGAACCTGCCCGACGTGTTGCCCGGCCTGTTCGCAGACGCGGCCGGGCGTGCGCGCGAGGCGGGCTTCGACGGCGTCGAGCTGCACTTCGCGCACGCCTACACGATGGCCTCGTTCCTGAGCCGGCGCAACGACCGCGCGGACGGCTATGGCGGTTCGCCCGTTGCGCGCGTGCGCCTCCCCCTCGAAGTCTTCGCCGCGGTGCGCGGGCGCGTCGGGCGCGACTACGCCGTCGGCGCGCGCTTCCTCTGCGACGAAGTGATAGAGGGCGGGAGCCGCGTCTCGGACGCCGCCTTCTACGCCGCGGAGTTCGCGCGCGCCGGCATGGACTTCCTCTCGGTCTCGAAGGGGGGGAAGTTCGAGGATGCCAAGCAGCCGAAGGTCGGCCACGCCGTCTATCCCTACACCGGACGGAGCGGCTACGAGTGCATGCCGACCGTCATCTCCGACGAGCGCGGCCCCTTCGGCCGAAGCCTCCCGCTCGTACGCGAGATAAAGCGCGCCGTAGTCTCAGCGGGCTTTGACACGCCGGTCGTCGCCGCGGGCGGCATCACGACCTTCGAGCAGGCCGAGGAGATTCTGCGCGCGGGCGACGCCGACATTGTGGGCGCCGCACGCCAGAGCCTCGCGGACCCGGACTGGTTCTTGAAAGTGAGGCTGGGCCGGGGCTCGCAGGTGCGCCGCTGCACCTTCACGAACTACTGCGAGGCGCTCGACCAGATGCACAAGCAGGTCACCTGCAAGCTCTGGGACAGGCAGGGGCTCGGCGGGCCGGGCGTCGCGATGAGCAGCGACGGCAAGCGCCGCCTCCTCCCGCCGCGGTGGGAAGATTCACGGGACGGGCAGGATTAAGAGGGCTTCAGCCAGCATTCTCTTCATCCTGCCCGCTCGGTCTCGTAGGCGGCGATGAAGGCGGGGTCGCGCTTGCGTATGCTGTCGTAGCCGACGCGCTTGCTGCGCGTCATCAGGCTGTAGGCGAACTCGTAGGGCGGCAGGTGCGTGTAGTCGCGCACGTTCTCGAACCACAGGCGGCTCTCGGCGGCGGCCTGCTGGTACTCGTCTATGACGGGCTTGCGCTCGCGCTCGAACTCTTCCAATGCCTCGGGGACGCCCGCGCCCGCGGCGAATTTCTCGAACAGCGCGATAGAGTCCTCCATCGCGAGCTTCGTCCCCGAGCCGATGGAGAAGTGCGCCGTGTGCAGAGCGTCGCCGAGCAGCACGACGTTCCGGCGGCTCCACCGCTCGTTCCTCACCAGCACAAAGTTTATCCAGCGCGAGTTATTCGACAGAAGCTCTTGGCCGCCGAGGTCGCGCGCGAACACGCGCTCGAGGTACGCCCTCGCTTCTTCGTCCGGCATTGACGAGAGCCCGGCCCGCTCCCACGTCCCCTCGTCGCACTCGACGATGAAGGTGCTCAGCTCCTTGCTGAACTTGTAAGAGTGCGCGGCGAAGACGCCGGCCTCGGATTCGCGGAAGGTGAGCGTCAGCCCGTGGAAGAGCTGGCGGGTGCCGTACCAGATGTATTTGTTCCGGCCAGCACCGAGAGTGGGCCGGAAGTCTTCGGCGTAGCGCCGGCGGGTCTCGCTGTTGACTCCGTCGGCGGCGACGAGCAGGTCTGACTCGCGTGCGAGCGCGTCAACGTCTTCGACCCCGGCGCGGAAGCGCAGCTCGACGCCCAGCCCGGCGCACCGCTCCTGCAGGATGTTGAGGAGCTTTATGCGCGCGATGCCGGAGAAGCTGTTGCCGCGGACGCTTATCTTCGTGTCGCGATAGACCACGTCAACGTTGTCCCACGCCTCGAAGCTCTCGGCGATGCGGCGGT
>DASPKR010000749.1:0-9404 GCA_035627975.1 Pyrinomonadaceae bacterium
CTCTCCCGGCGTGCGCGTCGTTATAACAGACCGCGGCCCGGGCATGGACGGGCCGACGCGCGCCCGAATATTCGAGCCGTTCTTTACGACGAAGAAGAAGGGGACGGGGCTCGGCCTCGCCATCGCCAAGCAGATAGTCGAGCAGCACGGCGGCACGATAAACGTCTTGAGCAGGCTTGGCGAGGGGACGAGCTTCGTCGTCGAGCTGCCACTCTCCGTAGGCGGGCTTTAGTCGGTGCGGCCGGGGGCGGCGGGCATTCCGCCGTGCCGTTGTTTTTCGCCCCGCAGGCGATGCATTACTTCAGGTGAAAGGTAAGCGGCCGGGGAATTTTCGCGCCCGTGCCGTCAAGCTGACGCGGCCGCGCGCCGGCGCGGCTCCGCGCGGCCCCACACCGCGGCCGCCGCGGCGGCGCAGCCGAGCCACGCGAGCAGGAGCGCGGCCGCCGACAGGGTGGCGGCCGAGGGCTCATAGACGGGGCGGCCCAGCGCAGTCTGCCACGCGACGAAGGCGCACGCGCCGAGCCACGCAAGGCCCGCGGCGTGCGTCAACCGCCGCGAGCGACGCCCGTCCGCGCGCGACCAAGTGAGCAGAAGTGTCACAAGCGGGATTGCCTGTAGGCCGTGGAAGCCGAGAGCGTGCAGCGGCAGGAGGTTCCCCGCAGCGCCGACCCGCGAGCCCTGCACGAGCCCCATCCAAAGCCCCGTCGCGAAGGCGAAGAGCGTCGCCGCGAAGGCGTAGCGGACGGCGACGAGAAGAACCGTCCCGTTAATCCTCGTCGCGCAGAAGAAGAAGCGGAAAGCGACGAGGCAGAAGACGACGATGAGGCCGATGGCGTCAATGCCTAGCAGCATGCCCGCCAGCACGTCCGCCGTCGAGCCCGCGCGCGTGAAGCGGGGGTCGAGCCCGCGGTAAATCTGTAGGTTCTCCGTCGCGTACGCATAGACCGTCATCAAGGCCCAGGCCCAGCGCAGCCGCCCCCTCGCGGCTTGCGACATCCCCGACAAGGGGATGAAGAAGATCAGGGTCAGAAGGTAAACGCCCATCGCCACGTCGAACGACACCATCTTGTAGAGGTCGCCCTCGGGCGGCACGTAGCGGCCGCGCGCGAGCATCACAGCGAAGCCCGCCGCGCCGAGCAGTAGCCCCGCGAAGCCCAGCGCCGCCAGCAGCCGTTCCTCCCTGAGGACGTAGAGAAGCCCCACGCGCGCGTCCCGCGCCGAAGAGGCTTCGAGGTCGAGCGGCGCGACGGCGTCGCCGCCTCGTGCAGGCCCTCTGCCCTCGCCGGCCGCCGCTCTCTCTGCGGCCCTGCCCCTGCGCGCGAGCCTCAGCAGGTAGTAGGCGAGGAAGCCGGCCGGGCCGAACATGAGCGTAAGGAAGAGGAGCACGGACTGCACGGGGAGCGGGACGTAACGGTGCTCCATGTTGTCGCGGTAGATGTAAAGGCCGACGAGCTGGTCGAAGGCGAGTATGTGCAGCCACGCGACGAGCGCGACGGGCTGCGAGGCCAGCAGGCGCGTCACGCCCTCCGCGCTCCCGAAGTCGCGCATGACGCCGGGGCCTTGCGCGGCGAACAGCGGCACGACGCCCACGACGTAGAGCACCGAGAGGAAGACGGGGAAGACCTCCGTGCGCGCTAGCCAGCGCGTCACGTGCCACTTCGGCAGGAAGATGAGCAGCAGCCACGCGACTATCGCGACCCCTGCGACGTTAAAGAGGGTGACGTACATGAGGGGGCCTCCTCACAGTCGCACGGAGGAGCTTCGGTTCAACCCGAAGTCTCCTCCGCCAGCATCGCGAGGGCGTCCTTCAGCTCGTCCCTGAACCTCCGTGACACGCCCTGCTGGACGGCGGCGGAGTTGCGGGAGAAGTGGACGAGGACGCCGTTAGCGTCCTTCCGCCCGCGCTCGGCGTAAATCGCGGAGATCAGGCTCTTGTCGAAGCCCGCGTCTTCGGGCCGCTCGCTCACCTTGGCGAGCGCGCGGTGCACGATGTTGTTTTTCGGGCCGTGCTGCACCGCCGTAGACCAGATGACATCCTGAAGCGCGTGTGACCGCGTGAGCACGTTCAGCCCGTCGTCGTTGATGATCTTCTGGACGAGCGGGTCGAAGTGAGTTTTCTTAATGTAGTCGTGCTGGCTGCTCTGAAACTCCTCGCGCCGCGTGGAGGCGAGCTGCTTCCAAGCCGCCGTGAACTCTTTGCCGCCCGGCGTGAGGCCCGCGAAACTGTCGCCGAAGGGGAAGCCCGGTTGGGAGACGAACCGCTTGACCGTCCCGCCGCCGGGCTTACTCGTCATCTGGTAAGAGCCGTAGGACGCGCCGCCCGCGTCCCCCTGCCCGCCCGAAACCGTGCCGGGGCCTCTCCCGCCGGTCTCGTACTTTTCGGACAGCTTCCCCAAGACCCTGCCCGCCGCCGGTTGCGGCTGTGGCTGCGGCTCCGGCTGAGGCTCCGGCTGCGTGGGGGGCGGCTGCACGACCGGGGCGGCCTGACTGTCGGGGATGTTCAGGATATCGCCGACGCGGACGCGGTTTGGGTTCGCCTTGAATTTCGGGTTGGCGTCGAGCAGTTGCGCGAGGGAGATTTTGTGGGCTTTGGCGATCTTCGACAGGGTCTCGCCTGACTTTACTGTGTGGGTCATGGGTTCCTTCCTCGGGAATGAGTCTCTTGACCGTGGGCCTGTTCAAGCAAGGGCGCGCCCGTGTGCGCGGCAAGACGTGAAGAGCACGAAAAGTACCCTCGTGAGCGGGGCGCGAGGGCCGGGGCGCGGCTAAAAATAAGTCAGCCCGGCGGGCGTGTCAATGTTTTAATCGGCCCGGCGCGTCAGCCGCGCCGCTTCCCTCAGAGCGAGCGCAGGGCTCTGCGCGCGGCGTCGATTGTTTTATCTATCAACTCGCCCGTGTGCGCGGCGCCGAGGAAGGCGGCCTCGAACTGCGAGGGCGCAAGATAGACGCCCTCTTCGAGCATCAGGTGGAAGAACCGGCCGTAGAGGTCTCGGTCGGCCTTAGACGCCGAGGGCCAGTCGGTCACCGGCCCTGCGGTGAAGAACATCGTGAACATCGAGCCGACGCGGTTCGTCACGGTCCCGAAGCCCGCCTCGCGCGCGGCCTCGCCCACGCCGTCGCAAAGCCTCCCGGCCGCGGCGTCGAGCCGCTCGTAGAGCGAGCGGTCGCGCAGGCGGCGTAGCGTCGCCAGCCCGGCAGTCATCGCGAGCGGGTTCCCCGAAAGCGTGCCGGCCTGATAGACGGGGCCGGCCGGCGCGACGTGCTCCATTATCTCGCGGCTCGCGCCGTAGGCGCCGACGGGCAGCCCGCCGCCGATTATCTTGCCCAGTGTCGTGATGTCGGGGGTGACGCCGTAAAGCTCCTGCGCGCCGCCGCGCGCCAGGCGGAAGCCCGTCATCACCTCGTCGAAGATAAGGAGCGCGCCGTGACGGCGCGTGACCTCGCGCAGCCGCTCGAGGTAGCCTTCGGCCGGCGGGACGCAGCCCATGTTGCCGACGACGGGCTCGACTATGACGGCGGCGATGTCTCGACCGTGTTGGTCGAAAACTTGTTCGAGCGCGGCCGGGTCGTTGTACGGCGCGGTTATCGTCCCGCCGGCGACGGCCGCGGGGACGCCGGGGCTGTCGGGCAAACCCAGCGTCGCGACGCCGGAGCCTGCCTTCACCAGCAGGCTGTCGCCGTGACCGTGGTAGCAGCCCTCGAACTTGACTATCTTCTCCCGGCCCGTCACGCCGCGCGCGAGCCTGAGCGCCGACATCGTAGCCTCAGTCCCGCTGTTGACCATCCGAACCATCTCGACCGAGGGGACGGCGTCAATTATCTCCTCGGCCATCTCGACCTCAAGCTCGGTCGGCGCGCCGTAGCTAGTACCGCGCCCGAGCGCGGCGTGCAGCGCGTCTATCACCTCCGGGTCGGCGTGGCCGAGAATCATCGGCCCCCACGAGCCCACGTAGTCTATGTACGTGCGGCCGTCAACGTCAGTCATCGTAGCGCCGTGCGCGCTGGCGATGAAGCGCGGCGTGCCGCCCACGCCTCGGAAAGCGCGGACGGGCGAGTTCACCCCGCCCGGCATCAACTCGACGGCGCGCCGGAACAATTCCTCCGAACCCTGTTGCCTCTCCTCGTGTGTTGCGCTCATGCCCTCATGCTAAACGCGCAGCCGAGGGCAAGGCAAGGAGGGGATTTGCCGAGCGCCGGCGTCGGCGCGCCGAGGCACAGGACGGAGGAGGGAAGGGAGGCAATTAGGCGGGGCTGTTCTTCAAGCCGCTCCCTCGACGAGTTCCACGCAGCGCAGGTCGTCGTAAGCGTGCATGGCTTTTTCGAGCTGCGGCCGCCAGAAGTCTTCGCCCCAGCCCCTCGACCAGTGCAGGAGGGGGATGAAGACGTTCCTGACGGCAGACCAGCGGTAGTCCTTCAGGCAGTCGTCCCATCCGTAGCCCTCGACGCCGCCCGCCAGGAGGCCCCGGTGGTAACGCCTCAGCAGCGGCTCTTCCATGCGCGCCCGCCGCTCCGGCGCCCAGAAGAGCGTCATCATGTACGCGAGGTCGCGCGGGCCTATGTGCACGTGCCACAACTGCCAGTCAACCAGGTATGTGCGGCCCACGCCGCGCCCGCGCGGGAAGAGGAAGTTCAGTGTGTGCGCGTCGCCGTGCGTGAGCGTGAGCCCGCGCGCGGAGGTCAGGCGCGCCCAGGGGCGCGGGAAGGTCGCTATGACCCGCTCGAAGGTCTCGCGCCACGCCCGCGGGAGGCGCCCGCCGAGCGAGCCGGCGAACGTCTCGTAGCGGGCGGCCGTCGCCTCCGCCAGCCCCCGCACGCCCGCGTCGTCGAGCAGGCGGCCCACGCCCGCGCCGAGCCGCGCGTGCTCCCACCAGTGCGCATGGACGCCCGCGAGGCAATCCACCGCCGCCTCGCACGAGGCCCGCGGCGGCGCCAGAGGGTCAGGCGCGTGGCGGTGCGTCTCGGACAGGTCTTCGAGCAGGAGGTGAGAGCGGCCCGTCTCGCGCGAGAAGCCCGCGTCGTAGAAGCGCGGCACGGGCGGGTCGGGCATCTCGGGCGCGACCGACGAGTAGAAGACGATCTCTTCGGGCGGGCTCTCGCGCGGCTCGTTGACGAAATCGGGGTTCGAGACTTTCAGAAAGAGGCTCCGGGGCGCTTCCGGGCCGGCCCCCGGCTCGTACTCCACTTCGAGTCGGGAGATGACCGAGACCGGGAGCGTGCGCGAAGACTTGACCCGCACGCCCGACACGCCGCCGCGGCGGAGGTGACCGTTGGCGCGTAGCCTCTCGGTCAGCCAGAGCGGGGTGACTTCTTCGGCGTTCGCGATGACCTCGGGCATAAGACGCCGAAGCGGCCCGCCGCGCAACGGGGCCGCGCTAACCGAAGACGTTGCGCCAGCGGCGGTCGAGCGCGCCGCCGAAGAGGAAGGCTGTGAGCGAGGGTTGCTCGTGCGAGCGGTCGTAGCCGACAAGCTCGACGTAGGCGCGCCCCTCGACCGCGCGCCCGGCGCGGCTGCCCTCGACCGCGCACGCGCCCTCCCAATAGACGATCATCGTCGTCCCGCGCGTGTCCAGCTCCTGATCCTTCAAGACAGGCGTCACCGTAACGTCCACCCCGAAGCGCGGCACGCGCAGCCGCCAGCCGCTCGGGTACGTGGCGCCGCTCGCGGGGCTGCGCCAGCGCCCCGTGGCCTCCAGCTCGAAGTCTTCGCGCGAGAGGTGCGACCAAGAGCCGTCCGGGCCGACGAAGGTGCCGCTCGAAAAAGGCGACGGCCTCCCGGCGGCGTCGCGCAGGTGATAGACCATCACCTCGGAGTCGTCCGAGAGCTGTAGGCTGAACCAGTCCCAGCCCTTCTGGTTGTCGGTCGTCGCCCAGGTGCCGAACTCCCTGTCCATCCAGGCCGAGCCGGTGAAGTGCTCCGTGACGCCGTTCCACGTTATGTCGCCCTCGGCCTCCATGCGAGTGTAGGAGAAGTAGCGCGAGGCTTCGCCGTGGTCTTTGAAGCTGACGCCGCGCCCCTCGCTGCCGTTCAAGACCGCGGGCTTCGAGGGCTTTAGCGCCGCCTCGAAGACGAGGTCGCCGCCCAGAGTCGCGCGCAGGAGGTGTATGCCGTGGGCCTCGCGCACAGTCCAGTCGCCGAGCCGCAGGTAGTAGCTCTTCGCGGAGGCGCGGGCCGGAGGGTCTAGCAGCCCGTTGGCGCTCTTGCGGTGCTCGTAGCGGAAGCGCGAGCGCGACTCGTCCGCGACGGCGAAGTGTGCGAGGTAGAGCGGGTTCGCTATTAGCCGCAGCGGCACGACGCCGAAGCGGTCGAGGTCTGTGCGCCGCTTGAAGAAGACGAGCTCGAAGCCGAAGCGGCGGCCCGACGCGGTCCTCATATGGCCCGTGTAGTACCACCACTCCGTCTGCGCGCCCGCGTGCGCGTAGAGGTCGCGCGGGAGCTCCACGCTCGCGTGCTCCGTTCCGTCGCGCAGGGTCGAAGCCTTACCCACGATAGCGTCGGCGATGCCGTCGAGCACTTCGGCGGCCGTTTGCCCGAACGACTCGATGAGATTACTGCTCATAAAACTCTTGCCGGAACCCTCCATGCCAGTCAGCGATTTCGTCGTCAAGAATACCGCCGGGGCGTCGCGAAAGTGTGCGGCATTTGCAAAGTCGGCGTTGAATTCGCGCCCGCGCCTTCAGGCGCGCTCCAACTCGTCGCGCGGCTCGACGAGGAGCGTGCGGAAGCTCGACAGATAGACCAGGCCGGGGGCGGCTCCCTTCGGCTTCGAGATGAACTTGCGCTGCGTGTAGTTGACTGCGACCTTCGCGTCCTTGCGCGCCTGGCTGAAGTGCGCGGCGAGCTGCGCGGCCTCGATGACCGTTCGGTGCGGCACCTGGTCGTCGCGGCCGCGGCTCCTGACGACGACGTGCGAGCCGGGGTAGTCGGCCGCGTGCAGCCAGGTGTCGTAAGAGCGGGCGACGCGGAACGTAAGTTCGTCGTTCTCGCGCGAGCCGCGGCCGACGATTATTTCGTAGCCGTCAGAGGAGCGATAACGCCTTCCGACCGTCGCGCCCCCTCGCCCACGGCCCTTCCCCTTCTGCCCCGCGCGCGGCGCGCCCTTCCGCGCAGTATGTCCTTCGCCCGCCCCCGTGAAGCGCGCGAGCGCCTCCGCGTCGCGCGCAGCGATTATCCCTTCAAGCTCCGTGCGCCTCTCTTCGAGCGCCGCGAGCTCGCGCGTGACCGATTCGAGCCGCTCGCTTATCTCGCGCGCCGCGCGCTTGGCCTTGCCGTAGCGCGCGAACCTTTCGGCAGCCTCCTCCTGCAAGCTCCTGTTCTCCTCGACCTCGACCTCGATGAAGGGCTCGCCCTCGGTGTAAAAGTCTTTGAGGCGAACTACGCGGCCGAGCCTCTCTGCCGAGCCGAGGTTAGCGAGCAGCAGGTCGCCTATCTTCTTGTGCTCTTCGGCGTCGCCGTGCGCGGCCGAGTCGCGCGAGAGGTTCTCCCGTAGCCGCAGGAGCTTCGCAATCTCCTGCCTTACGCGCGCAGCGGCTCCTTGCGCGCGCGAGTCGAAGTCGCGCTCGCGCTCCATACGCGAATAGTGATTGTCGAGCGCTTCGGAGAGGGAAGCGAAGCCCTCGCGTGAGACTTCTGCCGTGCCTCCCTGCCTCTCGCGCCCCGCCTCCGGCGCGCTTTTCGAGGCGGGCGGCGCATAGACTTCGCCGACCTCCTGCCCCTCGCCCCGCGCCGGCCTGATGCAGTCGAGCACGCGCCCCTCGCCGTCCAGCAGGAAGAGGTTCGACGTGCGGCCCGTCAACTGCGCGACGAAAGTGAAAGAGTCGCTGCTCTCCACCAGCCCCGGCGCCGAGAGGCGGAAGCGCACGACGCGCTCGCCCTCGTCCTTCTCGACGCCTTCGAGCCTCGCGCCAGACAGAGTCTTCCGCAGCGCGTGCGCGAAAGGCGAAGTCGTAATTGATTCCTTCTCCAAGTCGCGGACGCGGCGGTTGACGAGGTAGAGGCGCGGCCGGTTCGGCTCCGCCGAGACGAACAGGTGCCGGCCGTCGCCCGAGCGGAACTCGACGACGAGAGACGAGTCGGAGAGCTGGAACACTTTCCCCCAGAGTCTCCCGACGAGTGCGCGCCCCAGCTCACCCACCACCTCCTCGATCAGCCGCCCGTTCATAAACTGCAATCTAGCAAACTTCCCACCGACGACAAAAAGGCCCGAGCCGCCTCAGCGCTCGGGCCTCTGCCGTTGAAGGTTCGACCTTGTCGCTTACTCTTTGACAACCACGGTGCCGGAGAGCAGGTCGTGAGCCGTGCGCCCTTCGGCGTCGAAGAACGAGTAGAGCAGCCCCAGCCCGAAGGTCAGAAGCGAGAGGATGAAGAAGATTGCGCGGCGCACGCACTGGCCCGTGCGCGGGACGCTCGCCTTGCGAGCGTCAACCGCGTGCAGCGAGAGCAGGGACATCCCCCACGTCCGCCCCGCGAGCGCCACCGAGCAGGTGTGGTATAGGAACATCAGTATCAGGACGATACCGGCCATCGAGCCCGCCACACGGTCGTCGCCCCAGTTACTTATCGTCAGCTCGATTGCGGCGGCGAACGGCGCCGCGATGAAAGCGACCACGAACAGGTCAATGACTCCCGCGACGAAACGGCGCCAGCGCGGCGCGCGGTCGTCAGCGGAAGCCTGCACGGCCGTCACCTTCGGCAGAATCTCCGTCCCGTTCCTTTCGAGCCAGTTGTCGTCAATGACGCCCGCGATGTGGCGGGGCCGTGGCTTCGCCTCGCTCTGCTCGGCCGTCTGCGCGGGCGCCGTCGGAGCCTGGCTTTCATCCTCCTTCGCGGCGGGCGCGGCGGGCGCCACGCTTCCTGCCTGAACGGTTTCAGATTTCGGCGCCGCCAACGCTTCGGCGGCTGGCGGGGCTGTCGCCGCCTCCGGCTTCGGCGGGACGACCGTCAAGCCCGACGAGCGCGGCGGAGGGACTTCGCCCGCCTCCGGCTTCGGCGCGGGCGTGCTGCGCATCGCGGGCGCGCGCAGGCTTTCGTCGCGCGCTTGCAGCGCCTGCTCAGCCCGCGCGGCGGCGCGCGGCAGTTGCTCGAACTCCTCCTCGACGACGCGCGCGGCCGCGGCCGCCCCGCCCCGGTGCGAGCCACCGCGCGTCACGCGCTGGGACGCGGCCTGGCTGCGCGCTCGTTCGACCCTCGCGAGCGCCGCGGCCACTATCGGGTTCATCTCTGGCGCCTCCGGCGGCGGAGGGACGAGGCCGAGTTGCTTGCCCGTCTCCGGCGCCTTCGACGTCGTGACGGCGGCGTCGTCAAACTCTTCGTCGGCGCCCGCGCCTTCCTGACGGCCCGCTGCGGCCCCCGCAGCCTCCGCCTCGAGCGCGGCCTCGCGCGCGCGGCGCTGCTGGATTTCGCGGAA
>DASPKR010000750.1:0-5876 GCA_035627975.1 Pyrinomonadaceae bacterium
CGCGCGAGGTGCGGCGCCGGAGCCCTCGCACGCGCATCGCCGTCGTCACCGGCTACGGCCGCGACGCGGCGCGCACGCAGGGCGACGCCCCGGCCGACACCGTCATCGGCAAGCCCTTCGACTTCGCGCAGGTGGAGGAGGTCTTAACGCAGTTGGGAGGCTAAAAGAATGGCTGACAGGGAAGGATCGCCCGGGGGCGCGGCGCGCAGCCCCTTCCTCAGAATTCTCCTGTGGCTCTTCGGCGGCGCGGCCGCCGGCGCGCTCGTGGGCGCGGCCCTCTTTATCTTCGGAAGCGGTGTGGACGGTTACATGAAGGCCCTGCGCGGCGAGGGCGAGCCGATATTGTTCCTCGGCAGCGGGTCGCCTGCGACCGACGCAATAATAGTGACGACCTTATTCGCCTTTGGGGGCGCCGTCTTCGGCGGGTCGCTCGGGCTCGCGGCGGGGCTGCTCTCGGCTTGGCGCAGGTCTTAGCGCGCACCTTAACTTTACCGCGGCCGGCTTACCTCTCGCCCCGCTCCATCTCGACTTCGGTCGCGGCGGCGACGATTAGGTTTCGGACGCTCGGCTGGTCTATCGGCTCGATGAGGCGCAGCGCTTCGTCCAGGACGCGGCGCTGGTACTCGGGCCATTCGGGCTTGCCGACGACGCAGCCGAACTCGCCGGGATACCAGGCCGCGCGCGGAGGGCGGGCGCGCTCGACCACCTCGCGGTCAACCGCGAGCATCATGGTCGGTATGCCCGCCGCCTCGACGGCGCGCGCGACGAGCGAGAGCGTCTGGTGGCAGAGGCGCGAGGCCGGGACCAGCAGGGCCGCCTGCACCTCGTAGCGGCGCACGCGCTCGACCAACTGCCCCAAGCCCGTCGCCGTGAAGCGCGCCGCGTTGGGCATGAAGCCGCACAGGCTCCAAAAGACCGGGTTGAGCTGCCCTATGATGCCGTTGCCCTCGAACTCTTTCAGGCGGTCGAGAGGCACCTGCGCGTTCATGTCTTCAGCGACGGCCGCCGGGTCGTAGCCGCGCGCAGACCACTTCAAGTCCGCTGGCTCGACCTCGACGGGGATTTCGCGGAACGAGGCGTCGCCGCCGAAGACTTCGGTGTCGAACGGCTCGGTGCCGTCAACGTATGCGCCCGCCGAGGTTATGAGCGCGAGGTTGAGCATCGGCAGCGCCCGCCGCGCCGGGCGGAACGGGGCGTGGCGGTTCTCGACCCAGGGGTAGTGCTCGCCCACGTCGGCGCCGCGCATCTCGTTCGTCTGCTTCCAGCGCACGTAGCGGTCGCGCCACTCTTCAGCCTGTTCGAGTATCTCCACCCGAGAAGCCTCCTTCACGCCCTGTCTGTTTTATGGCTTGGGGGGCTGATTCTAAATCACAAACGTCGGCAAGGCCAACGCGAAGGCCGCCGCCGCGCGCCTTCAGCCGCGCGCGCGGCGCGCGACGAGCAGCAGCAGGGCGAGGCCGGCGAGCATCGCCACGCCCAGAGCCATGACCGAGTAGCCGTGCAGGTCGTTGAAGGCGACGCGCGCCGGGTCGTCCGCTGCGAGCGCGTCAATCGTCTCGCGCATCGCCGCGCGCATAGAGCGCAGACGGGCCGCGATGGCGAAGTGGCCCACGGCGCAGAGCCCCGCGACTAGCCCGGCGGCCACAGCCTCCGCCCCGAGCGCAGCGCGGCCCACTCGCCCACGGCCGGGCCATGCTGTCGCAAGGAGCAACAGGCCGACTACGACGCCACTGACGTTGACGACGGCGAGCGTGCGCGTGACGAGCGCGCCGGCAAGCTCGCGCGTAGGCAGCACGGCGAAGGCCGACGGCGCGACCGCGAAGCTGAAATAGACGGCCGCGCCCAGCCACAGCGCCGCGAGCACGAGCCGGGCGCCGTGCAGAATTGACGCGGCGCGGCCCGGCCCTCTCGTTTCGTCCGGCGTGGTTCTCATCAATCGTAATCCGTTACTTCCGGCAGGAGCCTTATGCGCGGCGGCACCACTTCGGGGCGCTCCAGAGTGCGCGGGTCTGCCGCCGTGTCGAGCCACGAGAGCGCGCGGTCGAGCTGCGCGCGGTAGTCGCCGAGGTCGAGTGACATGAAGCGCTCGCAGCCTAAGCGGTCGAACTTCTCGCCGGCCATAAGGTACATGCGCCGGGCCGCGCCCGGCCGCCCTATTTCCAAGTGGTGGAAGGCCACGGCCGACTGTATCAATGCCTGAAGGAAGAGCTTCTCGCGCGGGCCCGCGTCGTCGCGCCAGCGCTCTTCCCAGGCGTCGTGCGCCGCGTGGAACTCGCCCGCGTTGTAGAGGTCAATGCCGGCAAGGTACTCGGCCGGGTAGCGGGCCGCGTGCGCCTCCGTGTAGGCCGGGCCGTCGCGCGTCAATGAATCAGGGTCGCTCAAGGTCGGAGCTAATTTATCACCGGGCGCCGCGCCCTGACCAATCAGCCGAAGTTCACGACGCCCGCGCTCGCCGTGAACCCCACGCCGAAGCCGACGACGATGGCCGGGCCTTCGCGGCGGCCCTTGCGGTCGGCGAGCATGAAGCCGGTTGAGGCGCTCGAAAGGTTGCCGTAGGTCTTCAAGACTTCGTACGAGGTCTGCACCTTCTCCGACCCCGGCTCTATCGAGAGCTGCGCGCACACGCCGTCGAGTATCTTCTTGCTGCCCGTGTGTATGAGGCAGCCGCTCACGTCGCCCACGCCCGAGACGGGCGAAGCGGGGTCTTCGAGCACGCGGCGCACGGTCTCGACGGCGTAGTGCGCGCCGCGGTTCGGCACGCTCGGCCGCATCAGATAGACGGGCCTCTCGCCCTCGGCGCAGGGGCGCAGGCTCCCGCCGCCCATCGCGAGCAGGTCAACGTCGCCGGGGTCGTCGTTCGTAAGGTGAGCGATGGGGCCGAACTCAGCTATGCCGTCCTCCCTGCCCAAAAGCAGGGCCACGGCTCCGTCGCCGAACAGCATCGCCTGCACCATGAAGGTCGTGTCGAGACGACGGCGTTCTGCCTCCCGGTCGCCGAGCGCGCCGCCGCGGCGCAGCCGCGCTATCTCGCGGTAGCCGAGGTACTCGCCGCCGCGCACGGGCGTGATGTACGGCGTGTGCGCTTCGGACAGAAGTATGAGCGCGAGCTTCCCGGGGTTCGCCGTCAAGTACCAGCGCGCCACCTCGACCGTCTTGAGCAGCACGGAGCACCCCTGCGCCTGCATGCTGACGGTGCTTATCGAGCGCGAGAGCACGCCGTGCATGTCGGCCATCACCTCGGAGGCGAGGCAGGGAAGGAGTTGCGCCGGCGTGTTCGTCCCGGCGATGAGCAGGCCGACGCGGCGCGGGTCGTCGCCCCACTCCACTATGCAGCGGCGGGCGGCCTGCACGCCCAGCTCGGTCGAGGAGCTTGTGGCGCGCATGGGTGCGCCGCAGAGGAACTCGGGGAAGTTCTCCAGCGTCGAGAACCTCTGGTCAACGCCGAGCGCGCCGATGGTGTTGATAAGCTCGGGGGAGAGCTTGTGCATCATCGAGGCGATAAGCTCCGTCGTCGAGAAGGCGTGCGGTGGGGTTGAGGTCGCCGTGGCTAGAAGGTTAATCATCGGGGGTTCTGCTCCTGTCAAAAAGGGGCGCGCGCTCCCGTCGGCCGCGCGTGAGTCGGCGCGCGGCTCGCGCGGCGAGCGCGGCACGGCGCCGGAAAAGTTGATTGCGGCCTGTTCGTCGTCGTGAAGATTGGCCGGGTGAGTCCGGCACACACTAGCGTCTTACGTCGTCAGTACAGGTGTTCGGGGCAAACGGTAGAAATTCCCCGCGGCCTCGACCTCCGGGCTTCAGCGCCCGCCGAGCCGAAAGCGCGCGACCGCGTCGCCGCCGAGGCTCCCCATGTAGAGGAAGCCGTCGTGCTCGAGGGCGCTCGAGACCATCGCGGCGCGCTCGCCCGCGGGGTCTTGCAGGTTCTCCGTGACTCGGCCCGAAGAGTCGAGGCCGACGACGAAGCCGTGGCGTTGCGGCGCCGGCTGAAGGAACGCCGGGAGTCGGAGGATTGCTTTCCGCAGGAACGGTCTCGGCAGGAGTCTGTCCAGGAGCGCGTTGCGGGGCGTGACGAGCGCGAGCCAGAACGTACCCCTCCCGTTGAAGGTGATGTTATCGGGGAAGCCCGGCAGATTGTCAACGAAAATCTCTCTCTCGCCCCGCCGCGGCCCCTTAAGCCACACGCGCAAGACCCTGTACTTCCCGGTCTCCACGACCGCGAGGGACTCCTCGCCGGGGCCGAGCGCGACGCCGTTGGCGAAGTGAATGCCGTCGAGGACGACGCGCGTCTGCCGCGTCGCTGGGTCGTAGGCGAGCAGGCGCCCGTTCGGCCGGTGCTCGACGATGTCCTGCTTATAGACGCGCACGGGGAACTTGTGCGAAGCGTCCGTGAAGTAGATGGTGCCGTCAGAGGCGATGTCGAGGTCGTTGGCGCAGCCGAAGCGAACCCCTGCGGCCTCGCGGCTGAGAGTAGTGACGGCGCCGGCCGGCGAGATCGAAAGCAGCCCCCGGTAAGCGTCCGCGACGACGAGGTTGCCTTCGCTGTCGAACTGAATGCCGAGCGGGCGCCCTCCTGTGTCGGCGAACGGCTCGGCGGGGCCGGGGCCCGCGGCGCTAAAGCGGACTACGCGGCCGTCTTCGAGCCCCGCGTAGATGCGCCCGTCAGGGCCGACGGCGACGCCCTCGGGAGCGTGGCCCGTCTCGACGCGCTCGGAGGCGGCCAGCCGCGAGTTAGGCCCGTACTGGCCGGCCAGAGCGGGCGCTGCGGGCGGCTCCCAGGCCGCCGGGTCAATCGGCACGGGCCAGAACAGAAGGTAAAGGGCGGCTAGCGCGAGTAGCGTCAGGATGATGAGCGGGAGCTTGCGTTTCATGGTTCGGGCGGAAGGCGAGCGGGGACGGTCAAGCAGGAGGCGGCGCGAGCCGTGCCGGGCCGCTCTCGGCCTGCAAAATTAGCAGCGCCGGGCAGGTAACGCAAACCGCGGCCGTGCAACTCGTCGTATTAGGTGGTGGCGGGCCGCAATCTTTGCCCGCCGCGCGCGCGGCCGGTGCTATAATGCCGCGCCGTTGCCGGGAACGCGCCGCGAGGGGCCGACTCAAAGAGCGCGCCCGGCGTAATCAGTTGTCAGCTTCGTGGGCCGCCGCTTGCCCCGAACTCATTTCCCGGCGGCCCCAAGGCCCCGGCGGGCGCCCTTCGAGGTGGGCTACGCTTGGCCTCCGAGACGATCTCACACTACCGCGTCATACGAAAGCTCGACCGCGGCGGCATGGGCGAGGTCTTTCTGGCCGAGGACTCGCGGCTCGGGCGCCGCCTCGCGCTCAAGCTCCTCCTCGAAGAGTTCACGCGCGACCCGAACCGCCTGCGCCGCTTCGAGCAGGAGGCGCGCGCCGCTTCCGCCTTAAACCACCCGAACATACTCACCATCTACGAGATCGGCGAGGCCGCCGGGCGCCACTACATCGCCACCGAGTTCGTCGAGGGCGAGACGCTGCGGCAGCGCATCAAGCGCGCGCCGCTCGCGCCGGCCGAGGCGCTCGACGTAGCCGCGCAGACCGCCGAGGCTCTGGCCGCCGCGCACGCGAGCCACATAATCCACCGCGACATCAAGCCCGAGAACCTGATGCTGCGCCGCCGCGACGGGATCGTGAAGGTGCTCGACTTCGGCCTGGCGAAGCTCCTTGAGCGGCCCGCCGGCTCGGCCCCCGCCGCCCGCGGGGCGGCCGAGAGCTTCACGGGGCCGACCGAGACGGGCGTCGTGATGGGCACGCCGCGCTACATGTCGCCCGAGCAGGCGCGCGGCCGAGGCGTGGACGCGCGCGCAGACCTCTGGAGCCTCGGCGTCGTCCTCTACGAGTGCGTCGCGGGCGAGCGCCCGTTCGCGGGCGAG
>DASPKR010000751.1:0-4133 GCA_035627975.1 Pyrinomonadaceae bacterium
TGAGCCCGCGCGCCTGCCGAGTAGAGCCCAAATCCCGCGGCCGCCTCACATCATCTCCATGTAATCCTTCCACGTCAGGCGGAGCATGCCTTCCGACGCCCCGCCCGCGGCCGGCGCCAACTCCACCGGCAGCCACTCGGAGCCGAGCTTCTTGTTCGCGAGGTTCTCCCAGTCGTGGTCGAAGATCTCGGCGAAGTAGCTCGCCAGCGGGGGGTCTTTGAACAGGAGGCTCGCGTCCCTGTTGACGGAGACGCCGTCGTTCGACCAGTTCTGGCTGCCGAGCAGGACTCGCTCACGGTCAACGACGATGCCCTTTGTGTGGCAGTTCTTCTGAACCTTGACGCTGGAGAGGTCGAGCCCGTAGTCCTTAAGCGCCTCGAGGTTCTTCCGCACCTTCTCGTAATCGAGCAGGCGGAAGATGATGCGCACGTCCACGCCGGCCCGCTGCCTCGCTATAACGGCGTCCACCAGCTCCTTCAGCTCGTCCTGCCACTCTTCGGGCGCGTTGAAGGTCTGGTTCTGGATAAGCAGCTCCCTCTTGGCGCCCTTGACCAGCCGGAGCGTGAGGTCGTGGTAGTTGTCGGGCGTGAGCAGCGGGGTGACGGTGAAGTCGCGCTTCTCGTTGAACGGGGGGAAGTATTTGAAGGGCCGTGCGGCCTCGGCCGGGCCGGGGAGGAAGAACGCCTCCGGCACAAGAACGTCCGGCAGGGCGAGCGTCTCGCGCCCGTCGCCGAGGTTGTTGCGGAAGTCGTGCTTGAGGTACTCCTCGAACGTCCCGGCGAGGCCGGCGTGCTCGACGATGGCGTGCCACTCGCGGTTGTAAGTGGTGAGCCAAGACCTCTGCTGCGGGCTCTCGGAGATCGGGTCTGCGTCGGGCAGGTTAGAAGACTGCATGTTGCCGCTAGACAGCCAGAAGGCCGTCGAGTCGCGCACGGCCACCTTGATGTGGTACGACGACGCGACCCAGCCGTTCTCCCTGCCGATTTTCACCCACGCGTTCTCGAACTTCGAGCCGAGGGCGTTCTCGAACTTCTCCACCACCTCCGTGTCGCGCAGGTCGTCGGCCTTCGTCCCGGCGCCGACGCTCTCGCCCTTCTGCATGACCAGCGTCAGCTTGCGGAAGTTCGCCTTCCTGCCGGCCTGCTCGACGGCGTCGGCGACGTGCGGGGCCCCGAAGTCATAGACGCCGATGACCAGCCGCCTCCGCGTCGCCGCGAGGAACCTCGAAAGCTGAGGCCAGGCGGCGTCGGGGCTGACGTGGGCGATGACGCGCATGTTCGCGGTGACTTCCTCCAGCGGGAAGCCCGACGGCCCGTTGTACGTAATCTCCTCGCGCATGACGGGCGCGTCGGAGAACGCCTCGCTCGCCTTGGCGGGCTCGCGCTCGCGTATCAAGTCTTCGATGGAGGGGTTCGCGACCTGCACCGGCAGGCCCATGAACGATTTCGGGAGCGGGGGGATGCCCGACTCCCGCAGCGTGGCGTGCGTCTGCTTGCGGCGGACGGTGATGACCACCGCGCGCTCGTCCGTGATCCAACCGTCCCTGAACACATAGCCGAGCCTGACGCCGAGCACGTCGGCCCTGTCGCCGAACTCCCTCTTGGCCGCCTCGACCACCGAGTCGAGGTCTGAGGCCGGCGCGCCGGGAGTGGGGGCGCCGGCCGCGCCGGCCGCGTGCGACAAGGGGTCTCCGGGGCCGGGGGCGCCGCCGGGGCGCGGCTGCCGGCCGTCGGGGGCAGGGGGGAGAGCGTAGGGCGGGGCGGCCGGCTGCTGAGGGGCGCCCATGCCGCCGAGGTTGATCGTGACCGAGAGGGGGATAGTCCACGTCGCGCTGCCGTCGGCCGCGGCGGTCACGCGAGCGCCGGGCGTCGGTGCGGGCGCGCTCGCGCCCACGTCCTCGCGCGGCGCGACGGCCGGGGGCTGGGCGAAAATCTGCTCGAACATCTGCTTCTGGGCCTGACTCATCGGCTGCTTGCGCAGGTGGGCGACGATCTTGCTGATGCGAACCCCCTCGTTGGCCTTCCACTTGATTCGGTGCTCGCCCATAGACCTGTGCCACGGCCGGCCGTCGATGGCGAGAATTTGGCCGTCCCTGGTGTCCCACACGCCCGAGTGGTGCAGGCCGACGACCTCCCATCGGTCGTTCAGGACGGGCGACCCGGAGGAGCCGGGGGCCGTGTCGGTCTTGTAGTGGATGAAGTTGTCCAGCAAGTCAATCATCTGGTTCTCGCGCAGGGCTAACTGCTTAGCCTCGCCGTTCGGGTGCTGGATGATGTTCAGCCACTGCGAGATGATGGCCTTGCCCTCCTCCTCGATGAGCGGGTTCCAGCCGAAGCTCGCCAACTCGCGCCCGCCCGTCCCCGTCCGCTTCACGGCCACGACGGCGAAATCGAGCCCGCGGTCGTTGACGAAGAATTCGTCTGGGTCGAGCGGAAAGGTCGACGTCTTCAGGAAGACGTTGTCGAGGCCGAGCTGGTAGTCGAACTCGACGAGCGAAGCGCGGGCGACGCTCGCGTCTTCGAGCACGTGATGGTTGGTCATCAGGAGGCGGGGCGAGATGAGGAAGCCGGTGCCGAAGCCGGACGGCCTGCCGCTCGAAACCCCTACCCACACGCGGCCGACCGTGCGCGCCACCTGAAGGCCGCGCTCGAGGAACGCGACGCCCATCAGGTCGTTGGCGCCGAGGACGCGCTCGAGCGCGTCGGGCTGGCCGCGCCCCGCCGCAGTCTCGCGCGCCGCGGCGGCCCCCCGCGAGCGGTTACGCAACAACTCCGCCGCTTCCTTCGGGCTGTACCCGTGCCGCCTGAGAAATTTCTCGACGCGCTCCGGCGTGTCGGCTTCGAGGTAACGCTTTCCCTTGATCAGCGACACGTTCCGGTCGCGCTTTTGCTTACGCGCGTCGAAGCGCTCCGCCGTCTCTGCCACTAAAGATTCGATGTTCATAAGGCTGGCTTGACCTCTCTCCGGGAAATTCTGTTGAGGTTACGTCGCGGCGCCGGCGTAGGCTGCGTGCGCGCGAAAGCACTTCAGGAAGGCCCCTCAAAAACATATGAGCGAAGCGCGCGTTACATTTCGCGGCGCCGCGATGAAGCCGCCGGGGGGATTCTTGCTACAATGCGCGGCATGGTTTCGGCGCAGACTGCGAGGCGCGCGGTGTGGCGGCCGCTCCTTGAACTCCCGCGGCGGCTCGACCTCATCTGGCCGATGGCGCGACGGATGCTCGTGGCGCGCTACCGAGGGTCGGCGCTTGGGCTGGTGTGGGCCGTGCTGACGCCGCTCGTCACAATCGCCGTCTTCACGTTCCTCTTCGCGGAAATCTTCGGGGCGAGATTCACGGGCGGAGGCAGCAGTTGGGACTACGCGCTCTATCTTTTCTGCGGGCTGCTGCCGTGGACGGCCTTCGCGGAGTCGGTGCAGCAGTCGGCAGGCACCGTGGTCGCGCACGCGAACCTCGTCAAGCGCGTCGTCTTCCCACTGGAGACGCTCCCCGTCTCGCAGGCGCTCGCGGCGCTCGCGGGCCAACTGTTCGGGACTGCGGCGCTACTGGTCGCGGCCGTGGCGGTGCGCGGCGAGCTGCACGCGGGTGTCTTGTGGCTCCCGGTGCTGATGGTGCCTCAGCTCGTCCTCACGCTC
Source organism: Pyrinomonadaceae bacterium (assembly GCA_035627975.1). Lineage (GTDB taxonomy): Bacteria > Acidobacteriota > Blastocatellia > Pyrinomonadales > Pyrinomonadaceae > QHXN01. The sequence goes on from DASPKR010000751.1 coordinate 3,634, forward strand.
GGCGCCTCGTGGTTCGTGGCCTCGCTCGGCGTCTTCGTGCGCGACACGGCGCAGGCGCTCGGCCTTCTGCTGATGGCCTGGATGTATTTGACGCCCATCATCTACCCGGAGTCGGCGGTGCCGGAGCGCTTCCGCACGCTGTTGGAGGCGAACCCCTTCACGCCGCTAGTGCGCAGCTACCGACTGTGCCTGCTCGAAGGCTCGCAGCCCGACTGGCGCGGCCTGGCCTTCTTCTCGGCGGTCGCGCTCGCGGCCTTCGTCCTCGGGTACTGGTGGTTCGCGCGCACGCGCAAAAACTTCGCGGACGTTATCTAAAAAGACGGAGCGGGTAATGAAGTCTGTCGGGCGGTACGTGGGGAGGCTCGGGCGCGAGCTTCGGAAGGCGGGCCTGCGCTTCAGGCGAAGCGGCTTCTCGAACTTCGGCGAGGAGGAGCTGATAGCGCGCTTCGTCGCTGAGCTCCTGCGCGGCGGCGGCGACCGCACGGCCGTTGACATAGGCG
>DASPKR010000752.1:0-3228 GCA_035627975.1 Pyrinomonadaceae bacterium
CGGTTCAGTTTCTAATAAATAGCCACAGAGGCACGTAGAGAAGGAGGCAGAAGGCAGCCGGAGAAATCTTCCTGGCTGCCTTCTGCCTCCTTCTCTACGTCTCCCTGCCTCTGTAGCTGACTCCGGTTCCCTAGCGCTCAAGTTAAGGCTGGCCGAAACGGCGCCTGTACTCGATTGACGAGATGAAGGCCCGAACCATTTCAGCCCGCCGCCAGTCGCCGCCGAACTCGTTGAGTTTGCCCAGCCAGAAGTTGTAGCCGCCGAAGCCGGTGTCCGGCGGGTCGTCGGGGTTCCTTCTCAGATACCCGAAGTACTGCATCAGGACGAAAGCCGGGCTGAACTCTCGCTGCACGAGGTCCGGGTCTTCGGCCACGCGTCGCAACACGTTTGCGCGCGCCTGCGGCGTGTTGCCGGCCGCCGAAAGCTCGGCGACTAGCTGGTCGCGCTCGGCCTGCGAGAGTACGCCGCCCGCGTTGGCGTTCAGAGCGTCCACGAACTGCGCGGGGCTCATCGTCGCCGGGTAGCGCGCGGCGAAGCGCGTGCGAGAGACGAGGTCGAGGACGAAGGCGTTCTTGTTGGCTTCGAGTTGCGCGCGCCAGTCGCCCACGCCGACGACGACGCCGCGGCCGACCTCGCGCGTCTCCGGCAGGAACTCCTGAATCGTTATCGGCACGGGCTTGCCGGGGATGTCGCCGAAGGCCGCCTGATAGACGCGATAGACGAAGTAGCCCGTCTCCTGAAACTCTATCGAGAGGAAGAAGGCGGCCGAAGTGTCAACGCGCTTCACCTCGCGGCACGCGGCGTCGCCGCCGCACGACTCGATGCCGCCCGTCCAGAATTGCAGGCCGCCGGGGTCTGCGTCGCGGTTGAGGAAGTCCAAGTAGTGCTGGCGGACGAAGAACTGCGAGTTGTCAATCGGGTTCGGGGACTGATTGAAGGGCGTGTACTTCGTCTCGGAGTTTATCGTCGGCTGGTCGCACGCCTCCGTCACCTTCAGCGGCATGTTATTGGCGCTGTCGTTGACGTTGCAGATGTAGTTCATGACGGTCGCGCCGTCGGGCTGCGCGCAGAGGCCGCCCGCGGGCGTCGCCGGGTGATCGAGCCCCATCGTGTGCCCGACCTCGTGCAGCGTGACCTTTATGTAGTAGGTGTCGTAGCCGGGCTTGGTCGGGTCCGCCACGAGCGTCGAGGTACCCGGGAAGACCGCGTTCGGGTCGTAGGTGAGCGTCGCCGAAACCACGGTGCCGTCGGTCGTGAAGTTCTTGTAGGCGTAGGCGGGCGCGTTGCCGCCCAGATTGCCGTTGAGGAACAGGAAATCGAAGCCGCCGCCCGGCGCGGCCTCCACGAAGCGCACGCGCGAGTTGTTGAGGCTGTTGGCCCTGTCCCACTCGGCGAGGGCCCAGCGTATCTGCCGGCGCTGCTCGGCGCTCAGGCTCGCGTCCAAGTAGTAGCGAACTGTCGCGCCGCGGCCCCAGCCGACGTTGTCAATTGAAGGGCATTGGGCGCGCGCTTGGGTGGCGAAAACAAAAAGTGCGGCTGCGAGCAGGACGGCCGGCGCTAGCAGGCGCGGGCCGGCCGGGCGTGAAGGCGGCGAGGCGACCATGTTCGTAAATCCCCCTTAGTCGTTCGGCCGTCGCGTGCCCGGTTTCGTTCCGCGGCGGGCGCGCTCGGCGGCGAGGCTTGTAATTTATCCGTTCGGCTTTCGGGAGAGCGCCCCTCTGCCCGCAACTATGGTGCCGCGCCCTTTGACACGCCGCGCGGCGCCCGTATAACTTCGACGGGCCGGAGAGGAGAATTATGAAGAGACTCGTCTTATTCCCCTTAATCGTGCTGGCGGGGCTCGGGGCCGCGGCGGCCGCCGCGCGGCAGGAGAAGGCGCCGGCCGAGGCGCCGCCGATTCGCAACTTCGTCCGCGTGAGCGAGGAGTTCTGCACGGGCGGCCAGCCCAAGCTAGAGCACCTCGCCGCGCTCAAGGAGCAGGGCGTCAAGGCCGTCATCAACCTGCGCCGGCCCAGCGAGCACAGGGCCGACGAGGAGGAGGCCGAGGCCAAGCGGCTGGGCCTCAGATACTTCAACATCCCCTTCTCGTTCGGCGAGCCGAAGGACGAGCAGGCCACCGAATTTCTCAAGCTCACGGACGACCCCGCGAACCGCCCCGCTTTCATACACTGCGCGGCCGCCGTCCGCGCCGGCGCCTTCTGGATGATAAGGCGCGTGCTGCGCGACGGCTGGTCGGTCGAGGACGCCGAGCGCGAGGCCGAAAAAATCGGCCTCCGCGAGGCCCCTCACCTAAACGAGTTCGCCCGCGCCTACATCGAGAAGCACAGGAAGAAGTGAGCCCGCGCGGCCATCAGCGCGCGCCTGATTTCGCCCGCCCAAGCCGCCCCCTCCGCGTTTGCCCCGGCGCCCGACGCGGGTTAAAGTCTTACCGTCCGCGCCCGTCAACGTGTGCCAGCCGCAACCCCCCCGTGGGACAAGCGGCTGGTGACTCTTCGCGGCGCGCGACCGTTAAGATGGTTCGGCCGAGTCGGGGTCTCCCCCTTCCGTCAAAATCTTAAAATCAGTCCGACATAACTTAAGCAAGGAAGACCACATGAAAAGAGTTACTTTGGGCCTTCTCGCGCTCGTCTTGTGCGCGCACGCCGCCGCGGCGCAGAAGGTTCCCGTGCAGGAAGTCACACTTGAGAACGGCATGCGCCTGCTGATGGTGCCGCGCAAGGGCGACCCGAACGTCGCCGCCGGCTGGGTGGCGCGCGTCGGCTCCGTCAACGAGCGCCCCGGCATCACGGGCCTCTCCCACCTCTTCGAGCACATGATGTTCAAGGGAACGCACACCGTCGGCACCAAGAACATCGAAGAAAATCTGAAGCTCATAAAAGAGATGGATCAGGTGCGCGCCGAGATTCGCCGCGAGGAGCAGGGCCTGATCCGGAAAGCCACGCTCGGCGAAATCCCCGACCCGAAAGACCCTAAGTTCCGCTCCGAGCGCCACAAGCAGCTCCTCGCCAAGTTCGAGGAGCTGACCAAGCGCGAGAAGGAGCTGATGGTCAAGGACGAGTTCGACCGCATCTACACGACGGCCGGCGCCTCGGGGATGAACGCCGGCACCTCGAACGACTTCACCGTCTATTTCATCAACGTCCCGGCCAACAAGCTGGAGCTTTGGTTCTGGATGGAGTCAGACCGGCTGAAGAGCCCCGTCTTCCGCGAGTTCTACTCCGAGCGCGA
>DASPKR010000753.1:0-2519 GCA_035627975.1 Pyrinomonadaceae bacterium
AAGATGAAGTCGCCGACGGCCGTGACTTCCGGGCTGGTCGAAGAGGGCGTGAGCATCACGACGCGCTCGGCCTGCGCGACGGGCGCGGCCGCGAGCGAGCGCGAGCTGACTATCTCGCCGATGAGGGCGTGCGCCCGCGACTCGGCGGCGAGCCGCCGCACGACGCGCTCCGTCTCGGCCGCGTCCGAGCGCGTGTCCTGCACTATCAACTCGACGCGGCGGCCCGCAACGCCCCCGCGCGCGTTAGCCTCCTCGACCGCCAGCCTTATGCCGTTCATGGCGGAGAGGCCGTACTGCGCCGTGTCGCCCGTCAGAGACATGAAGGCGCCGAGGCGGAAGGTCTTGTCCGGCTGTTGCTCGCCGGTCGCGCCCTCGGCCGGGCGCTGCTTCCGCCCGCACCCTCCCAGCGGCGCGGCGGCCGCCAACAGCAGCGCCGCCGACAGGACTAAGGTTGTCGAAGCCTTCAGCATTTTCGTCCCCGGCGATTCTACCATCGCGCCCGCCCCGGGATCCTTCCGTCGGCCGAAAGCATACGCGTCGAAGACTATTCTATAGACAAGCCCGATTGAAAAGGATAATCTGCGCGCCTCCGCCTCGCCGGGCAGTTAACTCCCAGCCGACACCGCGGCCCGGCCCGCGACCCGTCCCGTAGCCACCGAAGGCCGAAACTCCGGCCCGCCCCACCCGAGGAGAAGCCCATGTTCCAAATCGCCAGCCCCCCGGCGGCCAACCCCGCCTTGATGGCCGCTATCTCAGACCTGGAGCAGGAACTCGAGCACGCCATATCCAAGCCGGAGCGCGACAGATGGCGCGACAGGTGGCTGGACAGGTGGTGGTACAAGCGCGAGATGACCCCCGAAAGGCGGAGGGTGCTCGGGGTGATTCACGAAACGCTCGGCGAGCTGCGCCGCCTGCACGCGCTCCAGAGGGGCGTCACGCACTACGACGCGCAGGCCCTCGAACAGTCGCTCGTCGAGCTGATCGGGCGGCCCGGCGTGGCCTCGCTCGGCATCCCCGCCGCGTGGGAGTACGTCCTGCGCCTGCAACGCCTCCTCCTGCTCGTCGGCGACAGGCATTACGTTAAGACCCGGCTCATGGCCGAGTGGCGGATAGAGAACAGCAGGCCCGACTACGTCTTCAAGTCGTGGAGCTACTTCTTCGACAGGGCGGAGCTGGAAAAGCTGGTGGGGAAGTACGAGGGCGACTCCGTCGCCGAGGGCAGCCCCGACCACCGCCAGGCCGTCGAGTACCTCACGCACCTCTCCGTGGAGCGCAACAGCACTTCGCGCAACCTCGCCATGAACGCCAACAGCCGCACGCTCTACATTGACCGGCTGACGTGGCTGCTGGCCGGGCTGCTGCTCCTGCTGCTCGGCCTCATCTACGTCGTCAGCCACAGCCCGCTGCGCTTCCACAACCCGCTCGCCCTCGTCGCGCGCCTCTTCGAAGGGAGCATGCTTCTCAGCTTCGGCCACCCCAACTTCAAGCACGCCATCATCGCGGCCATCGCGGGAGGGGTCGGCAGCGCCCTGAGCGGCTTCTACAAGCTGCGCGACGAGGTTAAGTACCTCCACGACCTGCGCACTTTCCGGGCGGCGATGTGGGCGCAGCCTTTCGTCGGGGCCATCGCGGGCGCGCTCGTCTTCCTCATCCTCAAGAGCGGCATCCTCGGCCTCAAGCTCAGCGTGGACGGCGAGTGGTGGCCCGCCTTCGCCGTTTACGGTTTCCTCGCGGGCTTCTCCGAGCCGTTCTTCCTCGGCCTCGTCAGCCGCGCCGCCGGCACGGTCGAGGACAAGGACAAGAAGGGCGAGAAGGGTGACAAAGGCGAGAAGGGTGATAAGGGCGAGAAGGGCGACACGGGCTTCGCGTCGCCGCCCGACTCGCCTTTAAACTAGCCTCCGGGTTATTAGAGGCGCGCACGCACGGGGGCGGCGCTCACTCGCCGAGGTAGGCTTCCTTGATGCGGGGGTCTGCGGCAAGCTCTTTCGAGGGGCCTTCCATTCGGATGCGGCCGGTCTCTAGGACGTATGCGCGGTCGGAGTGGCTGAGCGCTGCGTGCGCGTTCTGCTCGACAAGCAGGATGGTCGTACCCTTGCCGCGTATCTCCTCGATGGCCTCGAAGATGGTGTGGACTACGAGGGGCGCGAGGCCGAGCGACGGCTCGTCGAGGAGTAGCAGGCGCGGCCGCGACATCAGGGCCCGCGCCATCGCGAGCATCTGCTGCTCGCCGCCCGAGAGCGTCCCCGCCTTCTGCTGCTCGCGCTCCTTGAGGCGCGGGAACAGGCGGAAGCCGTTCTCCATGTCCTCGGCTATCTCCTGCTTGTTCTTCTTCAGGTAGGCGCCCATCTGTAGGTTCTCGCGCACGGTGAGGTTCGCGAAGACGCCTCGGCCCTCGGGCGACATGGCGATGCCACGCGCGACGAGCTTGTGCGTGGGCATCCCCGATATGTCCTCGCCCTCGAAGACTACGCGCCCCTCGCGCGGCGAGAGCAGCCCCGTAATTGTGCGCAGCGTCGTCG
>DASPKR010000754.1:0-3131 GCA_035627975.1 Pyrinomonadaceae bacterium
CGGCGAGAAGCAGCGCGTAGCGCTCGCCCGCGCGCTCGTGATGAGGCCGACCCTGCTCCTGTGCGACGAGCCCACGGGGAACCTCGACGAGAAGTCTGCCGAGTCGGTCGCCTCGCTCCTGCTCGAGCTACACGCGCGGCAGGAGACCATCCTCGTCGTCGTCACGCACAGCGCCGAACTGGCCGCGCGCTTCCCCACGCGCTTCAGGCTAAGCGAGGGCAACCTCGTGGATCACTCCGCCGGCTGAACCGCCTGTGATGCTCTCACTCGTCCGAAGAAATCTCGCCCACTACTGGCGCACGAACCTCGCCGTGGTTCTCGGCGTGGGCGTGGCGGTGTCGGTGCTCGCGGGCGCGCTGCTCGTAGGCGACTCGGTGCGCGCGAGCCTGCGCGGGCTGTTCCTGAAGCGTCTGGGGCGCGCGAGCCTGCTGGTCAACTCGACGGAGTTCTTCCGCGAGCGGCTGGCCGAGGGGGTGAGCGCCGACGGCGAGTTCGCGCGCGGCGGGTTTACGGCCGCCTGCCCGGTCGTCCTGCTCGGCGGCGCCCTCACGCACGAGGAGAGCGGGCGCCGCGCCTCAGGCGTTCAGGTTTACGGCGTGGACGAGCGCTTCTGGAAGTTTCACGGGAGCGGCGCTGTTAACAACCTCGGCGCGGGCGAAGTGCTCCTGAGCAGAAGCCTGTCGGGCGAAGTCGGCGCGCGCGCGGGCGAGGCGGTGCTCTTGAGGATAGAGAACCCCTCGGAGATTCCCGTCGAGTCGCTGCACGGGCGCGAGGAAGACGTGGGCCGCACGATGCGGCTGACCGTGGGCGAACAGGCGGAGGGCGCGGCAGAGTTCTCCGTGCGGCCGAGCCAGGCGGGGGTGCGCGCGGCCTTCGTCCCTCTGCGCTCTTTGCAGAAGAGCATCGGCCGGGAGGGGCAGGCGAACGCGATTCTCGTCTCGGCCGAGGGCGAAGAAGAGGGGCAGGCGCGCGCCGAGCGCCTGCGCGCAGTCCTGCGGAGGCACGCGGCGCCCGAGGACGTTGGCGTGCGACTGCGCGCGCTCGACGGCGGGCGCGGGCTCTCTTTAGAGACGGAAAGCGCGATTGTCGGCGACCCGCTCGCAGAGGCCGCGCGCGAGGCCGCGGCGCGCTCGGGGATGGGCGCCTCGCCTGTGCTCTCATACCTCGCGAACACGGTGCGCGCGGGCGGGCGCGAGATTCCTTACTCGCTCGTCACGGCGGTTGACGCCGACGCCTTCGGGCGTCTGCGCGGCAAGGCGGCGGGAACTGAGAACGACATCGGCGTTGTAGGAGAACTGCCGCCGATAATCCTGAACGACTGGGCCGCTAAAGACCTCGGGCTCACGGCCTCGGCGGGCGAGACTGTCGAGCTCGACTACTACCTCTGGCAGGAGGGCGGCCGTCTCAAGACGGAGACGGCGCGGTTCCGGCTCGCGGGCGTCGTCCCGCTCGAAGGCGAGGCGGCCGACCGCGACCTCGTCCCCGAGTACACCGGCATCACGGAGGCCAAGAGCCTCGCCGACTGGGACCCGCCCTTCCCCGTCGAGCTCGCGCGCGTGCGCCCGGCGGACGAGGCTTACTGGCACGAGCACCGCACGACGCCGAAGGCGTTTATAACAATCGAGCGGGGGCAGGAGCTCTGGGGCTCGCGCTTCGGCCGCCTGACCTCCGTGCGCGCGCGCCCGCCCGAGGGCGCCGACGCGGCTCAGGCGCTCGAAGATTACAGACGGAACTTGCTCGCGGTGCTCGACCCCACGCGCGCGGGGCTGTCTGTTTACGACGTGCGGGCCGAGGGGCTCGACGCGGCGCGGGGCGCGACCGACTTCGGCGAATACTTCCTCTACTTCAGCTTCTTCCTCGTCGCGTCGGCGCTGCTTTTGACGGCGCTCTTCTTCCGCCTCGGCGTCGAGCAGCGTCTGCGCGAGATAGGCGTGCTTCGCGCCGTCGGCTTCCCGGCGTCGCGCGTGCGCGCGATCTTTTTGTGGGAGGGGCTTGTGCTCGCCGCCGCCGGGAGCCTGCTGGGCCTCGCCGGGGCATACGCCTACGGCAGGCTCATCATGCACGGCCTGCGCACCTGGTGGGTCGGCGCGGTGGGGACAACGGCGCTAGAGCTTCACGCGGCGCCCCCTTCGTTCCTTTTGGGAGGCGCGGGCGGCGTCGTCGCGGCGCTTCTCTGCATCGTGCTGACGCTCCGGGGGCTCGCGCGCTCTTCGGCGCGGAGCCTGCTCGCGGGCGGGCGCGGCGAAGAGGTGCAAGGGGGAATAGGCGCGCGCCGTCGTCTTATTTCGCGCCTGCCCTTCGTAAGACTTCCGCTCTTCGCGCCCGTTCTCTTCGGCGCGCTCGGCGTCGGCCTGCTCGTCGCGGCGGCGGCCGGTTGGGTCGGGCAGGCGGCGGGCTTCTTCGGCGGCGGGACGCTCCTGCTAGTCGCGCTTCTCGCGCTCCAGTCGGCGTGGCTGAGGCGCGGGCGCGCCGGTGGCATAGGCGACTCCGGCGCCCGCGCGGTCGCGCACCTCGGAGCGCGCAACGCGACGCACAGGCCCGGCCGCAGCGTGCTGTGCATCACGCTCATCGCCTCCGCCGCTTTCGTCATCGTCGCCGTGGACGCCTTCAGGCGCGAAGGCCGCGCGGCCGCGCGCGACAGGAAGTCGGGCGACGGCGGCTATCAGCTCATGGCCGAATCGCTCCTGCCAGTCGTCCACGACCCGAATACCCCGGAGGGCCGCGACGCGCTCAACCTCACGGCCCCGGAAGAAAACGACGGCGCCGGCGGCGTGAAATTCGCGCGCTTCCGCCTGCGGCCGGGCGACGATGCGAGCTGCCTGAACCTTTACCGCCCCCGACAGCCGCGCATACTCGCGCCCACGCCCGACTTCCTGCGCGAAGGCCGCTTCTCCTTCCAGAACTCTCTCGCCGCGACGAACGAGGAGAAGGCGAACCCGTGGCTTCTGCTTGAGCGCGACTCGGGCGGCGGCGCGATACACGTGGCCGCGGACGCGAACTCGGCCGCATACGTTCTGCACATGAAGCTCGGCGACGAGTTCACGCTCGAGCGCGGCGCGGGCGCGGAGCCCGTCAGGCTGCGTCTCGTCGCGACGCTCTCCGACAGCGTCTTCCAGGGCGAGCTTGTCATG